>CAZPLV010000182.1:0-4161 GCA_964587295.1 uncultured bacterium | reverse complement strand
GAAAACAACACGGTTGACGGCAAGCTGGTGGCCATCCCCTGGTTCACCGATGCCGGCCTGCTCTACTACCGCACGGACCTGCTGGAAGAGTATGGCTTTGACGGCCCGCCCAGCACCTGGGCCGAGCTTGACGAAATGTCCACCACCGTCATGGAAGGCGAGCGCGCCAAGGGCAACTCTGACTTCTGGGGCTACGTCTACCAGGGCAACGCCTACGAAGGCCTGACCTGTAATGCACTGGAATGGGTCGCTTCCGCCGGTGGTGGCTCTATCATAAGCCCGGTGGGAGCCATCACCATCAACAACCCGGCGGCGGTCGACGTGCTTGAGCACATGGCCAGCATGGTCGGTCGCATCAGCCCGACCGGTGTCCTCGGCTTTGACGAGGAGGGCGCCCGCAACATGTGGGAAGCCGGCAACGCGCTGTTCATGCGCAACTGGCCCTACGCCTACTCGCTCGGCAACGCTGCTGAATCAGCCATTGCCGGCAACTTTGATGTCTCACCGCTTCCCGGCACTGAAGACGGACAGCCCGCCGCCACCCTCGGTGGCTGGCAGCTTGGCGTAAGCGCCTACAGCGCGAACCCCGACATCGCGGCTGATGTGGCACTGTTCATGGCCAGCTACGAAGAGCAGAAGATCCGCGCAGTCGAAGGCAGCCTGAACCCGACCATCATGGCGCTGTATGAGGACGAGGACGTGCTTGAGGCCGTTCCGTTCTTCGGCAGCCTCTACAACGTGTTCATCAACGCCGTTGCCCGTCCGTCCACCATCACTGCACCTGAGTACGCCGCAGTGTCACAGGTGTTCTACCGCGCCGTGCACTCCGTGCTCAGCGGCGATGAGGACGCCGGTACCGCCCTCACCCTGCTTGAGCTCGACCTTGTCGACATGACCGGCTTCGAAGTCGGCGCTCCCTGAGGCAGGACTGCACGTGAAAGTCTGCGGCATCACACTGCAAGGGCCGCAGCACACAGGCAATCCGAATTGAAACGGAGGGCTGGCGCCACACAGGTGCCAGCCCTTTTTCACTTAAGTCAGGTAGGGCCGGCCTCACAGCCGGCTACAAGGGAGGCGAACCGCACAAGTGACTGGTGAGCGCTCAAAACGGTCCGGGCCGTCGAAACTTGCCCGCGGCGAGGAACGCAGCGCCCTTCTGCTGCTGCTGCCCACATTCCTTATCATTCTGCTGATTGCCATATATCCGCTGTCCCGTGTCTTTTATTCCAGCTTCACCAACGAACGCTTCGCTTCGGCGGTCGAGACCGAGTTCATCGGCTTCGACAACTACCGGCAGCTGCTGAGTATGACGCTACGGGCGTTGCCGGCCGTGACTGACGCCGACACCGGCCAGGTTCAGGTCGACGCTGACGGCAATACGGTCTATCAGAATCCGCGTGTGTTCATGCGCACGCTCGACACGGCGCTGCGTTATGACGCTGTGAGTACCTTCAACATGTTCGGCACGCGCTACGTGCTCGGTGCCAGCAACGCCACTTTCATCCGGGCAATCTGGGACACCCTGGTATTCACCGTTGCTTCCGTCAGTCTGGAGACCATGCTGGGCATGGTCATTGCCCTTGTGCTCGTCAGCCAGTTCCGCGGGCGGGGGGTGATGCGGGCAGCAATGCTTGTTCCCTGGGCAATCATCACCGTGGTTTCCGCCCGCATCTGGGAGTGGATGCTGCAGCCGACCCGCGCCGGTTTCTTCAACGCCTTTTTCTCCGACCTGGGCATCACGGATGGCAACTTCGCCTTCTTCCAGACAGCCGCGCTTCAGATTCCCAGCATGGTGGCCATCGACGTGTGGAAGACCACTCCCTTCATGGCCCTGCTCATACTGGCGGGCCTGACCACCATCCCCAGCGAAATGTACGAGGCGGCCGAGGTCGACGGGGCCGGCAGGATCCGGCGTTTCTTCAGCATCACGCTGCCGTTGCTCATGCCCACCCTGGCGGTGGCGCTCATCTTCAGGACGCTCGATGCGCTGCGGGTTTTTGACCTGTTCCAGGTCGTGCTCGGCGACGCGCGCAACTCTATGGCCAGCTTCGCCTACTACCAGCTGATCAATGCCCGGAATGTCGGCCTGTCATCCGCCTCAAGCGTGATCATTTTCCTGATCATCTTCCTGTTTGCCCTCTTCTATATCCGCGCCCTGGGGGTGAACCAGAATGAATAGACGCCGCAATCCCCTCATGAGGATCCTGTTCTACATCCTCGTTGCCTTCATTTTCGTCTACCTGATGTTCCCGTTCTACTGGGCACTCATCAGTGCCCTGAAGCCACATGCGGAACTGATCCGCACTCCGGCCACCTACTGGCCTGAGCAGATCACCTTCGTGAACTTCCAGGCAGTCTTCCGCAATGAGGCGTTCATGCGTGGCCTGCTCAACAGTCTGATTGTCTCGGCCAGCGTTACCTTCATCAGTTTGCTGGTTGGCTCGTTCTCGGGCTTCGCACTGGGCAAGCTCCGCTTCCGGGGCAAGAGCCTGTCGCTGTACGTGATCCTGTCCATGACGATGTTCCCGCAGATTGCGGTGCTGTCGGGCCTGTACGCGGTCATCCAGGTGCTGAACATTTCCGCGATTCCCGCCATGATCCTGTCCTACCTGATCTTCACCCTGCCGTTCACGGTCTGGGTGCTGACCTCGTTTTTCCGGTCCATGCCTGCCGAACTGCTGCAGGCTGCCCAGGTTGACGGGGCGAACATGATGCAGACGTTCTGGCAGGTGCTGTTGCCGCTCACGGCACCGGCACTGGTCACCACCGGGCTGCTGGCGTTCATCCAGGCCTGGAACGAATACCTGTTCGCGCTCACTTTCACCAGCATCGAACCGTCAGCACGGACCGTGCCGGTGGCGATTGCGCTGTTCAGCGGTGAGCTGCAGCGCCAGGAGCCGTTCGGCGAGATCATGGCAGCGGCAATCGTGGTGACCATACCTCTCATTGCGCTGGTGCTCATTTTCCAGAACCGCATTGTCGAGGGACTCACGGCCGGGGCGGTGAAAGGCTGAGGCAGGCGGGGTAGGCTTCTGCGCATGAGCGGACCTTTCAGTACTGATTTCCCGTACCCTTCGCAGCGCATGCCGGTGCTGGCCCGCAACGTGGTGGCGACCTCGCAGCCACTTGCGGCCCAGGCCGGCCTGCGTGTGATGCTCGCCGGCGGTAACGCCATTGACGGTGCCATTGCTGCGGCAATCACCCTGACCGTTGTCGAACCGACCTCCAACGGAATAGGCGGTGACCTGTTTGCCATCCTGTGGGCGGACGGCAAACTGCACGGGCTGAACTCAAGCGGACGCTCACCTGCGGCACTGGACCCGGCTTCATTCGCCGGCCAGGACAGGATGCCGACGCACGGCTGGGCGCCGGTAACCGTCCCCGGCGCGGTTGCAGGCTGGGTTGCCCTGTCGGAGAAATTCGGCAAGCTGCCTTTCCCTGAGTTGTTCTCAGCGGCAATAGGCTACGCCGCGGACGGTTATCCGCTGAGTCCCATCACGGCAGAAGCCTGGCAGCGGGCTGCCCAGGGTCCTCTTAAGGACCAGCCCGATTTCATGCGTGACTTCACGGATCAGGGACGCGCACCTGAGGCCGGCGAGATTGTGACCCTGAAGGACCATGCCCGCACACTCCGGCTGATTGCTGACTCTGGCGGCCGTGAATTTTACGAAGGAAGCCTGGCCCGGCAGGTGGCGGAGCACGCCCGTGCCACTGGCGGCTGGCTGGCCGAGGCGGACCTGGCTGCGCACCAGGCGGAGTGGGTCGATACGGTCAGCATGGAGTACCAGGGCAGTGAACTGCACGAGATTCCACCCAACGGCCAGGGCATCGCAGCGCTCATTGCACTCGGCATCCTTAAGCACACCAGCATCAGCGATCACGGGCCTGATTCCGCTGAGGCGCTGCACCTGCAGATCGAGGCAATGAAACTGGCATTCGTGGACGCCCACCGCTTTGTTGCTGACCCCGGGCACATGACCGTTTCCAGCCAGGCTCTGCTCGATCCTGAATACCTGCGGCAGCGTGCAGCTCTGATCGACATGAGCCGCGCCCAGGACTTCGCCCACGGACGCCCGCCGGGCAGAGGCACCGTCTATCTGAGCAGCGCCGATGAAGACGGCAATATGGTGTCGCTCATCCAGTCCAATTACATGGGCTTCG
>CAZPLV010000181.1:0-4181 GCA_964587295.1 uncultured bacterium | reverse complement strand
TGAAGTCAAGCTGGGGCCGGGTTTCGCCGATGTGCTCGAAACCGTACAGCCGGATGACCTCTTCAATCAGGTCTTCCTCTATGTTCAGGTCAAAGCGCCAGGTCGGTACGGTGACCAGCCAGCGTGAGTCATCGCTGCGGTCCACGCTGCAGCCCAGGGCTCTCAGCATGCGCTCCTGGACTTCGGCCGCCACGTCCACGCTGGTCAGGAACCCGACTCGTGCCGGTCGGAATGCAACTGTCGAACGCTCCCGTTCCGAACCGGCGTAAGCGATCTGATCCGCCGGAGTTCCACCCGCGAGTTCATGGAACAGGCCGCTGATGCGGGCTGAAGCCAGGAACGGCAGGTTCGGATCCACGCCCCGCTCAAAGCGGTAGTGCGCGTCCGTGTGCTGCCGGTGCCGTTTGGCGGAACGCCGCACAGTCACCGGATCGAAGTGGGCAACTTCCAGGGCAACGTCAGTCGTGTCATCACGCACGCTGTCGCCCTGACCACCGATGACGCCGGCCAGGCCGACAGCACGGCCACCCGTTCCGATCAGCAGGTCCTCGCTCACCAGGGTGAGCTCCTCGTCGTTCAGCGTCGTGAGCTTCTCGCCCTGCTCAGCCCGGCGCACTTTCATCACGCCACCCTCAAGCGCCCGCAGGTCGTAAGCATGTGACGGCTGACCCAGTTCGAACGTCACGTAATTGGTGATGTCAACGACGTTATTGCGGGGACGCAATCCGAGCATGGCCAGGCGGCGCTGCAGCCACAGCGGGCTGAGCCTGACCTCGACACCGGAGACACGCCGCAGCGTGAACAGCGGCGATGCTTTGCTGTCGGAAACTTCCACGCTCACACCAGCGGCACTGCCACGCACCCGTTCGGGCTCTGTCACAGTGAATGGCAGCTGCAGTTCCTGGTCGAGCCTGGCAGCCAGATCACGTGCCACCCCGATGATGCTGAACGCATCAGCGCGGTTGGGAGTGAGCTCCAGCTCGAGCAGGTGATCAGCGGGCCAAAGCTCACTGAGCTTCTGGCCCGGCTCGCATTCCTCCGGCAGTTCCAGCAGTCCGGCTGCATGGTCGAATATGCCCAGCTCACGGGCGCTGCAGAGCATGCCCTGACTCTCGACGCCGGCCATGACGCGCATGCTGATTTCCCCGGGCATTCCTGGCAGAGTTGTACCCGGCGGCGCAAAGGCCGTAAGCATGCCAGCCCGGGCATTGGGCGCGCCGGTTACGAGTTGCCAGCTCTGTTCACCATTGGTGACTGTGGTCCTGAGCAGATGGTCCGAACCGTCGACCGGCAGCAGTTCACCGAGGCGGACCACGACAACTCCCGCGGGTGCCCCGGCGTAGTCATGCACCTCCTCAACGGCCAGTCCGATTGACGTGAGCAGCTCTGCAGTTTCATGAACAGGTGGCAGTTCAGGCAGGAACTCCCTGAGCCAGCTGTAGGGAACGTTCACAGGTCGCCCCTGAACTGGCGGAGTATGCGCATGTCGCCCTGGGTGAAGTAGCGGATGTCGGTGATGCCGTAAGGCACCATGGCCAGACGTTCAATGCCGAAGCCGAAGGCAAAGCCCGTCACGCCCTCAAGGCCGGCAGCCTTGAACACGTTGGGATGCACCATGCCGCAACCCCCTAGTTCCAGCCATTCCTCACGGCCGGTGCGCGGGTGCTTCCACCAGATGGCGAATTCCGCGCCGGGTTCCACGAACGGGAAGTAGCTGGGCTGGAGCCTGGTGCGGGTTTCGGGTCCGAACAGGGCGGCGGCCATTTCGCCGATGGCACCCTTGAGGTCGGCCATCGTGATCCGTTCGCCCACCACGAGTGCCTCCAGCTGGTGGAACTGCGCCTCATGGGTAGCGTCTGTTGCCTCATTGCGGAACACCTTGCCCGGGGCAACAATCTTGAACGGCGGCTTGTGCGACTCCAGATAGCGTGACTGCACCGGACTCGTGTGAGTGCGCAGCAGCCGGCCGTCCTCAGCCCAGAAGGTGTCCTGAAGATCCCGGGCCGGGTGTTCCGGCGGGAAGTTCAGCGCTTCAAAGTTGTACCAGTCGGTTTCCAGTTCCGGCCCGGTCACCACTTCATAGCCGAGCGAGACAAACACGTCCAGCAGACGGTTCGTGACACGGGTCAGCAGGTGTTCGCCACCAACCGGAAAACTGGTTCCGGGCAGCGTCAGGTCGACGCGCTCTGCAGCAAGACGTTCATTCAGCTCGTGCTGCCTGATGGCTCCACGGCGGTCCAGGAAAGCAGCCTCAAGCTCGTCGCGCAACGCGTTGATGCGGGCACCTGCTTCACGTCGTTCGTCGGGAGCCATGCCACCGAGTGACTTGAGCTGCTGGGTGAGTTCACCCTTCTTGCCGAGGTAGCGGACCCTCAGGTCCTGCAGCTCCCGCTGATCCTGGGCTGCTGCGATCTGTTCGAGTGCGGCTTCGCGCATCAGTTATGTCAACTCCATGCAAAGCGGGAGTCCCCTGAAGGACTCCCGCCAATACTCAGTGCCTCAGGCGCTGGCTTTGCTGCTCAGCTTGCGGCTTGCCTTGCTGCGGCTGTCCTGCCACTGCTTGAAGTAAACAAGCAACGGTCCAAGGATGAAGATGCTGGACAGCGAACCGATGATCACCCCACAGAGCATGACCACGGAGAATCCGCGCAGCACCGAACCACCGAAGAACAGGAGTGCCAGGACGGGCAGGAGTGTCGTTGACGAAGTCAGGATGGTACGCGACAGCGTCTGGTTGATCGCGTTGTTCACAATCTCGCGGTAACTGAGGTGCCTGCTGGTGCTGATGTTCTCGCGGATGCGGTCGGAGATGACGATCGAGTCGTTCAGTGAGTAACCGACCACGAACAGCAGGGCTGCCAGTACCGGGATTGAGAACTCAATGTTGAACAGAGACAGGATGGCCAGGGTGAGCAGCACGTCGTGTGCCGTCGAAACGGTGGTTCCGACTCCCAGGATCCAGTTGGGCCAGAAGCGCCAGGCTGTGTATCCGAATATGAGAACAATGGCAACGATGATCGACATGATTGCGCCCGACCGGAGTGATGCGCCCACGGAAGGTCCGACGACATCAGCGCTGATCAGTTCGGCGTCCAGTGCCACAGCCAGCTGGGTGGGCAGACTGGTGTCAACCGCACCTTCGACGCCGGCACCGACACGTACGCCAACGTGATGAACATCAGGATCATTCGCTTCAATATCGAAGATGACCGCAGTACCGGCAACCTCTGACTCCAGGTTGGAGACGGTGTCGCGCACCTCGGCCACGGTGACGCCTTCGCCCACCTCATAGACGGCATTGATGCCGCCGGTGAAGTCAGTGCTCAGCGGCAAGGGCTTGAAGATCAGCAGCGCTGCGGAACCAAGTACGAGCAGCAGGAGCACAGGCGCACCACGGCGCGCGGCAGCAAGAAAGCCGAAGTTCGGTGCGGGACGTCCGAGGCTCATGTAGTGGCGGCCACCACGCTGGGCAACGAGGTTCAGGATGAACGGCACCACCACGATGTTGACGAACACGCTGGCGATCAGGCCGATACCGAGAACGATGGCGAAGCCGCGGACGGGACCGGTGGTGTACTGATACAGCGTGAGCGCTGCAATGAGTGAGGTGATGTTCGCATCAAGAATGACTCCGACGGAGGTCGAAAAGCCCTGTTTCATTGCGACCCGCAGGCTCTTGCCTTCACGCAGCAGCTCTCGTATGCGCTCGAATTGGATGACGTTACCGTCAATCGCGGCACCAAGCGTCAGCACCAGACCACCTATACCCGGCAGGGTAAGGGCTGCGCCCAGACCGGCCAGGATGCCGAATACGAACAGCATCGCGGTGAGGAGGCCGATTGCCAGTACCCCACCGAACAGCGGGCCGTAAATTACCAGCACGGCAACTATCACCAGACCGGCGCCAAGAAGGCCTGCGATGGTGCCAGCCTGGATGGAGTCACGGCCCAGGGTAGGTCCGATGGAGCGGACTTCCTCAACGTTCAGGTTGAACGGCAACGAACCGCTGCGCAGAACCAGCGCAAGGTCTGATGCCTCAGGGAGGCTGCCGATGCCGGTGATCTGACCGGAGTCACTGATGCGGCCGTTCAGCTGCGGGGCAGTGATGACCTGGCCGTCCATGACAATCGCCATGCGCCGGCCCAGGTTGGTGCCGGTGAAGTTACCGAACGCCTGCTGGT
>CAZPLV010000180.1:3563-4184 GCA_964587295.1 uncultured bacterium | reverse complement strand
CGTGCTGGTTGAACGCGATTACCGCACCGTGGCCGAGCTTGACGGATTGGCAGTGGAGCACGTTGACAGCGGTGTCCGTGCGGGCGTTTCCTACACTTACGTGGTTCGCGCCAGCAACAGTCACGGCATCGCATTGAGCCGGCCCGCGACAGCCGAACTGGCTTACGACATGTGCGGTCTGAGCGAAAAAGTCCTGGCGACAGGAGACGACTTCGCCCTGGCGATTGATGGCCAGGGTGGAGTCTGGGCCTGGGGTTCCAATGAAGACGCCACGCTCGGGCAGGGCAACTGGAGCTCGGATTACACAACTCCCGTCTCCTTGCCGGCTATCAGGGATGCCAGGGCGGTAGCCGCAGGCACTCCCACGCGCTGGCGCTGGACTCGGCTGGGCAGGTGTGGGTGTGGGGCTACGGCAGCAGCGGCGAGCTGGGACTGCCAGGCGGTTCGTCAGATCAGGCAGCGCCATTTCTGCTGTCCGGCTTGCCGCCGATGGTCGACATTGCCGCAGGACGACGCCACAGCCTGGCGGTAGCTGAGGACGGCAGCGTCTGGGCCTGGGGAGGCAACTCTTATGGCCAGCTCGGCTTCCAATCTGATGGACATGATGTTCCCACTCCTACT
>CAZPLV010000180.1:0-3553 GCA_964587295.1 uncultured bacterium | reverse complement strand
TGCAGTCCACCGGGACGGCACCGTTTCGGCATGGGGCGACAACTCCGACGGGCAACTGGGACTCGGTCACACGGTGGATCGTGACGAACCGGAACTTATTGCCGGGCTGAGCGGTATCGCGTCAATTGCTGCCGGCCGTTACTCCACATACGCACTGCGCAATGACGGCACAGTCCTGGCCTGGGGCGACACCGATATGGAGGATCCAGGTGATATCACGATAATGGCCAGCACCCAGCCTGCGCCGGTGCCGGAACTGACGAACGTGGTCAGTATTGCTCACCATGGCCGACATGCAGTAGCAGCCCTGGCCGACGGCCGCGCAGTGTTCTGGGGCCAGGACGTACAGTACGACCGTACTGGTTTCACGGGATCCGAGTACGTCTGGCCACCTGAAGTCGTGCCTGAGCTGAATAATGCGGTGCTGGTTGCCGCAGGATACGAGTTCATCCTGGCGCTCACCGGCAATGGCCAGGTTATGGCCTGGGGAAGTAACGCTGAGAACCAGCTGGGCTGGAACACCCCTCGGTACAGCCTGGGGTTCACACCGATAGGCTTGACAGGGTTAAGCCAGGTTGACGCTGGAGACACTCACGTACTGGCACTGACAACGGCCGGTGATGTCTACAGTTGGGGCAACAACAGCGACGGGCGCGTGGGACACGGTATGGGCACAGAACACACCATGCCGGTTCGTATTCCCGGCCTGGCGGCTATGCAGCAAGTCTCGGCTGGCACTCAGCATTCCCTGGCACTGGACGCTACTGGCGCAGTATGGGCCTGGGGTTCAGGCAGATATGGTCGGCTGGGCGACGGCGACACAGCTACGCATTTTGTGTGGGAACCTCAAGAGGTCGCGGGTCTCACGACCGTAGTGCAGGCTGTGTCGGCTGGCGGCTGGCACTCATTGGCGCTGGATGAAAACGGCGACGTCTGGTCCTGGGGCAGGAATAACTCCGGACAGCTTGGAAATGGTTCTAACGTGGACTCGGGCACACCACAATCGGTGGATCTGCCGGTTCCCGCCGTACAAATCGCAGCCGGTGAAAGGCATTCAGTCGCCCTGCTGGAAGATGGCAGTGTCTGGTCGTGGGGCCACCGCGGTTACGGCGCAATGGGTAATGGCGGAGGAACAGGGATCACCGGTCAGGAGCCCTCCCCAATCCAGACATTCATTTCCGGCGTGGCGAGTATAGCGGCCGGAAGCGATAACTCCATGGTCACCATGGAGGACGGAACAGTCCAGTCATGGGGCCGCAATCTGAGCGGCGTGCTGGGCCATGCCAGCAGCATCGACAGAGACACACCCACCCTCATCACCGACCTTCAGGACGTTGACATTGCACAGGTCCACATCGGGAAACGCCACGCGATTGCCGTGGATGGCAACGGGAATCTGTATGGCTGGGGCTATGGATACCAAGGCACTTTGGGCGCTGCTGTTGATTCCTCTTTCGTTGCCCCGCGGCAGATTGCAAACGGCACCGGAGTAAACCTGGCCAGTGCGCAGTCGTACATGACGATCGCTGTTCTGGACGGCGCCGCCCATGTCACGGGCACTGATGTTGCAGGTGAACTCGGTCTGGGCAGACTCGTTTGGAGCGTAAACCCCCGGCTGATCGAGGATCTGCCGCGCATGGCGCAGCCGGCCGCTCAATGAGTAACGGTTTGGATTATGGCGACCTGACGGTTTCCTGAGCCCGGTCTTCCGAGCCCGGCGGCCCGTTGTGATTCTCTCGGCACACTCAGGCAACCGGGCAACTTCCCCCGCATGCGACTCCGCCGCCATCCTCCCTGGCGGCGGAGTCGATTCAGGTGCACTAAGCGCTGACGCTATGGCGGTGACTTAATGTTTATCCGCCGTCAGCAGGCGGAACCCGACAATCCGCAAGGTTTGTACACATTTTTGAAGGCGGGCGCTGTCGCCCGCGAGCTGTCATGATGATGCCAGTAACAGTCAGAAAGATGATGTGGGATACAGATACGAGGACCAAGCCGCGTTGTAATTAAGGACCCGGCCGACACAGGTCAATATGATGCCGATTCAACCCAATCTACCCGATCCCGATTATCTGCTCGATCAGATGCGTGACGCCTGTTACGCGCTGGACCACGACTGGCGCTTCACGCTGGTGAACCGCCAGGCAGAAGAACTCCTGGGCAAGTCGCGGGAGGAACTGCTGGGTCGTAATTGCTGGGACCGTTTCCCGGAAGCCATCGACCAGGGACTCAAACAGAAGTACGAACAGGCGCTCAACTCGGGTGAAGTGGAAACTTTTGTGCTGCCCTACCCGCATCACATGCGCTGGTACGCGGTCCGCGCCCACCCCACGCCGCAAGGCGTCCTCGTGCTGTTTCATGATGATTCACGGCGAGTTGCTCAGGAAGGCCGCTACCGCACGCTGGTGGAGCATGCCGTCGATGGCGTCACCCTGATCGATGCGGACCTCAACCCGTTCTACCGCAGTCCCGCCAACGCCCGCATCCTCGGCTATCCTCCCGAGACCGGCGAATCGCTGCGGCCGCTGCCGTATCACGCCGAAGATCTGATCCTGATAGAACAGGCAGTGACGCAACTTGCTTCGGATGAGGCCGTGACTATGGAGTACCGCGCAAGACACGCGAACGGTGAGTGGCGCTGGCTGCGAGGTACCTTCACGAACCGGCTGCATGACCCCGCGATCAAGGCGATTATCATCAATTTCTACGATGTCACGGAGCAGCGTGCCCTGCGTAAGGAATCAGAAGAGAAACAGGCCGCGCTGGTTGAGAGCAACCGCGAGCTGAAACTTCGGGCGACCCGGCTCGACACTTTGCACCGGGCCTTCCTGACCGCATCCAACTTCAACGACCTGGAAGCGAGCGTCAAGGCCATACTAAGCAGTGCCATCAAAGGCACAATCGCAGCGGCCTGCGCTTACATCGAAGATTCGGGTGAGCTTCACTGCGTGGCGCACCACGGCCTGACAGAAGCCATGGCAGCAATCCCCGATGGTGTGCTGCGCGACCTGGCCCAGCGCGCGAGCGACACCCGGATCATCGTGACCTACGACGCAGCAGCAGCTCCTATAGCTGACCCAGCCCTGGACAGCGTGGCAACCGCAGGGTTCCGCGGCGTGCTGGCGTTGCCGTTTGAACGCGGCTCGACCAGAGGCGCCGTGATGGTGCTGGACCAGCATGCGGTTTACATCGACGCCGACTCAATCTCGTACATATCGACCCTCACGGGCTACATCGCCGGCGCAGTCGATACGGTCAGGCTGCTCGGCCGGCTGGAGCGCAGCGTGCACGACTACCGCGCCCTGGCCCGTTTCGGTGAGCAGATCGAGACAATCGACGACATCGACGAGCTCGTCACCACCGGCTCGTTGCGTTTTACGACTCGGACAAATCCGGATGACATGACATTGACCATGAGTACTACCACTCCCTGGCCGATAGCCGTGAAAGCACGGCAAATTGATCTCGGCTACGGCACGGCCTCAATGTCGAGCAGCTCTACTCCGCGGAAGCGCGTGACCAGTACGCCCTGCCCGGCTCATCATCGGTAAGC
>CAZPLV010000179.1:0-4237 GCA_964587295.1 uncultured bacterium | reverse complement strand
GGCTGATTTCCAGGTTCTGGAGTGTGACGCTGGGCCGGTTCGCCTGAGTGGCGAGCTGTCCGCCGAAGCGCTCGGCCAGCGCCTTGGCGAGGTCAAGGGTACTGGCAAAACTGAACGGATCGAACGGCCCGCTGGCGCTGGTAATTCCGAGGCCGCCCGGCACGATAAATGTGCCGTCGGTGACCAAGGAAAGGTCGCGTAGTGCGAAGTCATGACTGGCGCTCACCACGAACCGCAGCGCGTCAGTATCCGTTCCCGTGTCAATGGTGGTCTGGTCCGGCCCTTGACCGTAAAGACTGATGTTATTCACAAACAGCGGTTTCGTGTCCACGGTGTAGTTTCCGGCCGCAAGCTGGACTGCGGTGCCTGGCGGCAAGCCCAGTGCAACGAGTTCATCAAGCCTGCCGGGCGCAAAGGCTGTACCCACGAACAGGCTGGCTGTCTGGACCCCGGTATTGCTGGTAACGGTCACCTCGACCCAGCCGCTCGGGGCGTTCAAAGGAATTTCGGCGCTGATGGCGCTCGCCGACCAGCTGCTTGCTGCAGCGGGGACGCCACCAATAGTGACGGATCCGCCCGGGCCGAAGGCACCACCCAGGTCAATGCTGTCTCCACGCATGGCGATTTCCGTGGAGAGGACGAGTTCGCCCACTCCGAACTGAACAGAGCGTGACGCGCTGCCTTCGTTCCCTGCAGTGTCGGTGGCGGTGACAGTGATTTCGTTCAGCCCTGGCTGCAAGCTGATAACGGTGGCAAACTCGCCAGCTGCGATGCTCAGATCCGATTCGCTGCCATTGAGCGAGTAACTGGCGCTATCGATGGTACGGCTGGCCCAGGCGGTGCCGGTGAGTTCATACTCGGCACTCACACTTACGCCTGGACTGGTAATCGCAACGGCTGGCGCGGTGGTGCCACCGCCTGGGGGTGGGGTCGTGCCCTGGCCGCCGCAGGCGCTGAGAATGAGTGCGAGGGTCGGCAGGAGAAGGCTGAGCGCTGATTTCCGGAAGTGATGCATGGCAATTCCTCCTTATGGCAAGGAGTATGCAGCATCCGGTCTGAACGCGGGGTGAACGGTTGGATTAAGGGCGGGCGGTTAAGACTGCGGGACGCCTGATCACGGCAGTTCGTTCTTGCTGATACATGCGCCTCATGTCGTGTGGCGCCGGCCTTGGCTTCCCGGTACAATCGCTGCATCACCAAGGAGCTAATGAACCCATGCAAGTAACTATTATCGGAACCGGCTATGTCGGCCTGACTACGGGTCTGTCACTTTCTTACCTGGGCCACGACGTGACCTGTGTTGACAAGAATGAGTCGATTGTTGAGCGGCTTAAAGCGAAGGAGCCAGACCATTCATGAGGATGGTCTGGCTGAGCTGCTGAATGAGACGAATGCGAATTTTCAGGTGAATATTCCTGAGCTGAACGGCAAAGGCATTGTTGTTATTGCGGTGGGTACGCCCACGAAGGATAACGGTGGTGCTGACATGCGTTATGTGGACGCCGCAGCGCATGAGGTTGCGGACCGGATTCAGCCTGGTGCGACGCTGGTTGTGGTGAACAAATCGACGGTGCCGATTGGCAGCGCTGATCATGTTGAGGGGATCATTGCTCGTCGTTTGCGTGAGCGCGGGGTTGAGGCGACGGTTTACGTTGCCTCGAATCCGGAGTTCCTGGCTGAGGGCAAGGCTATTCATGACACGTTTTATCCGGACCGGATTGTGGTCGGTGCGGACAGCAGTGACGCGATTGCGATGCTGCATGAGCTGTATAAGCCCCTGATTGAGCAGACGTTTGATGCGCCGACGGGTACGCCGCGGCCGGAGCGCTACTCGCTGCCGCCGTTCATCACTACGACTGCGACGAGTGCCGAGCTGACGAAGTATGCGGCCAATTCGTTCCTGGCGACGAAGATCAGTTTCATCAATGAGTTTGCGCGACTGGCTGAGAAGGTCGGGGCGGATATTACCGAGGTGTCGCGGGCGATTGGTCTCGATGACCGGATCGGTCCGCGGTTCCTGGCTGCCGGCATCGGTTGGGGTGGCAGCTGCTTCGGCAAGGATACGCGGGCGATCGTGAATACGGCTGCGGATTACGATTACGAGCTACAGATTGTGAAGCGGGCGATTGAGGTGAATGACCGGCAGCGGTTGCATGTGGTGGACCGTTTGCAGGAGAGCCTGAAAGTATTGCGGGGCAAGACGATTGGTCTGCTGGGTCTGGCGTTCAAGGGCGGCACGGATGATCTGCGTGATTCACCGGCGCTGACGCTGATTGATTTGCTGACTGATCGCGGTGCCGTGGTTCGCGCTTTTGATCCGGTTGCGATGGGGAATATGCAGCGCCTGTACCCGGATGCTCCGCTGTCGTTTGCCGACAGCGCGGTGGAGCTGGCTGCGGGTTGTGACGCGGTGGTTCTCGTGACCGATTGGCCGGAGTTCAGGCACCTGGATCTGGCCGGCATCCGTAACGCGATGAGCGGTGACCTGATCGTCGATGCGCGCAACATGCTGCACCGTGATGAGGTTGAAGGGCTGGACCTTCGTTACATCGGAATCGGCCGCTGAATCAGGTAAACTCCCGCCATGTACATCCCGCACCACTTCCGGGTTGATGACCTGGACCGGCAGGCTGAACTGATCAGAAACAATCCGCTTGGTCTTCTGATCACCACGGGAGCAGACGGTCTGGTTGCCAATCCGGTGCCGTTCCTGCTGGACCGGGCGGCGGACTCACTCGGCGTGCTGCGCTGTCATCTGGCGCGGGCCAACCCGCAGTGGAAGGACCTGGGAGATGGCGGGGACTGTCTGGTGGTGTTCCAGGACCGTAATTTCTACGTGACGCCGTCCTGGTACGCCACCAAGGCGGAAACCGGCAAGGTGGTTCCGACCTGGAACTACATGACCGTACATGTGTGGGGCGCGGTCAGAGTCATGGATGACGCGGTCTGGCTGAACCAGCAGATTCGGGACCTGACTGACGCCCATGAGCTGCAGCGTGAGCCGCCCTGGGCGGTTGAGGATGCGCCGGAGGAATTCGTGGCCGCCCAGGTCAAAGGAATCGTCGGGCTGGAAATCACGGTAAGCCGCAGTGAAGGCAAATGGAAGATGAGTCAGAACCGGCCGGAGCGGGACCGGGCGGGCGTTCGTCAAGGGCTGCAGCTGGAGGACCTGCCCGGCGAAAGATAAGCAACAGCGATAACCGGATGTCCCAGGGATGCACCGCAGCTTTTCAGACCAGCATTCACGGTTTCCGGGCATGGTAGCGGCAGGGTGTTAAATAACCGTCAAAGACTCCGTCGCGCGGCGGCATGATGCCAGGCGGCCAGGCCCAACAGGCTGATTCCAAGCAGTACCCCATGCGTGATCCGCAATGCAGGCGGGCCAAAGTATTGCGGCAGGTACAGCGCCAGCAGAATTCCGGTGGCGATGGCCGGCAGTGCTGAACCTTCTTTCGAGCGGCTCACGCCGACGGCCAGGCAGAGGCCGGCGACTGCCATGATCAGCAGGCCTGCGCCGAACGTTGCCAGGGCGTAAGGGTCGTTGCGCATTGCTTCCATGAGTGCGATGCGGACGGCTTCACCGCTCAGATCTGCGCTTGCAGCTGCCACGTGAAGACCGACTGATTCGATGCCGTAATAGGGCAGGATCAGGCCGGCGCCCAGCATGCTGAGCAGCGCCATGCTGCGGCTGGCTGGCTCGCCCGGGCCTTTCATGATCACTCCCAGGATTGCCGTTGAGGCGAATGCAAAGAGCAGGAATCCGAGCGCGCCGAACAGGTGCGACGGGATCCACCAGCTGTTCAGCGTTGCGGCAACAAGCCCAGCGTCCGTGCCGGCGCTGTCCTGCCATGGTCTGGTGATGGGGAAGAGCGCGAACAGCACTCCCGCCAGTGCCAGTGAGATGGTGCCGAGTCGAAGGTATAAGGCCCTGTTCATGTGCTGCTCCCTTGCGTTGCTGACGAGTTGAGGTGGCTGATGAGCATGCTGGTGAGTTGCCGGTAGGTTTCGTCCGTGTCCTCGGCCAGCCCGAAGCCGCCGGCCGCCTCCAGTGAAGCGAATCCATGCGCCAGCACGCGCAGCTGGCGGATTGCGTGGATCAGCGGGGAACCGTCCAGCCCGTAACCGCCCAGCACCCGGGCCACCACCTCGAGCTGGCGGCGGCCTTCCTCCCTGAACGCTTCGCTGGAGAGCGGATCGGGCTCCAGCAGTGCGTAACGGTTCGGATACTTCACCGCGA
>CAZPLV010000178.1:0-4252 GCA_964587295.1 uncultured bacterium | reverse complement strand
GCATGGACCGGGAACGTTTTCCGGTTGACGGGTGGCGGCTGGTCGAGACACGGCCGCCAGCGGGAATAGACGGTCTGGCTGAGACTCTGTTCTCACTCGGCAACGGCTACCTGGGAATGCGCGGCAACACCGAAGAGAACGGCCCCGCCCATGAGCATGGGACCTTCATCAACGGCTTCCACACGACCTGGCCCATCCACTACCCCGAATCGGCGTTCGGCTTCGCAACTGTCGGTCAGACAATCGTCAATATCCCCGATGCCAAGACCATCCGGCTGACCGTTGACGGCCAGCGGCTTGAATTTGATGAAACGCAACTCAGCGAATACGAACGCAGCCTGGACTTCCGGGACGGCGTGCTCAGGCGCAGTTTCGTCTGGACGACAGCTGCCGGCAAACGGGTTCGCGTGGAGAGCAGCCGGTTCATCTCGTTCGTGCGCCGCAACCTGGCGTGCTTCACTTTCCGGGTCACCGCTCTCGACGCCGACATGGACGTGACCATCGAGTCCCTGCTGGTGAACCGGCAGGATGCCAAAGGCAGGTTCGCTGCCCGCCAGCTGAGCAGCACCTTCGATCCGCGCCAGACGGATGAACTTGAAGGCAGGGTGCTGACGCAGGAAGGCAGCCTGGACGAGTCGGGCCGGATTGGCCTGACCCACCGGGCTGCCGGTTCAGGCATGGCCATCGCGACGGTCAGTCAGCATGAACCTGCCGGCACAAGCAGCTTTGACAATGACACCGTCACGGTGCTGTTCGAGCGGCAGCTGTCGGCCGGCGAGTCATTCAGGCTCCGCAAGGACGTCATCTGGCTGGATGATGCCGGCGCGGACAGTTCGCTGCTGCTGGAGCGGGCCAACGGGCTGCTGGATGAAGCGCTGGCAGCCGGTCCCGACAAACTGCTGAGTGAACAGCGCCAGTGGCTGGACGGTTTCTGGGAGGCTGCCGATGTGACCGTGGCCGGCCAGCCGGACTTCCAGCAGGCGATCCGCTGGAACCTGCTGCAGCTGGCCCACGCCTCAGCCCGCGCCGACGGACGCGGCGTGAGTGCAAAAGGCGTGTCCGGCAGCGGTTACTCGGGTCATTACTTCTGGGACACGGAAATATACGTGCTGCCGTTCCTGACGTACGTGCAGCCCGAAGCCGCCCGCAGCGCCCTGCAGCTCCGGCATTCGATGCTGCCGGCTGCCCGGCGGCGGGCTGAAACCATGAGCGTTCACGGCGCTCTGTTCCCCTGGCGAACCATCAACGGCGAGGAAGCTTCCGCCTACTATCCCGCCGGCACGGCCCAGTACCACATCAATGCGGACATCGCTTATGCCGTCAGGCGCTACAGCCAGGTGACCGGTGACCAGGCTTTCCTTGAAGGCACGGGCAGCGAGCTGCTGATTGAGACGGCCCGGATGTGGCTGTCGCTGGGGCATTTTGCCGGTCAGCCCGAGCGGTTCCACATCCACTGTGTCACCGGGCCGGACGAGTACAGCGCGGTGGTCAACGACAATTTCTACACCAACGCCATGGCCCGGCTTAATCTTGAGGCCGCGGCCGACGCTGCCGAGATGTCACCCGGCCTGCTCGGCACTGACGCTGCCGAGATTGCACACTGGCGCCGGGCAGCGGCCGCCATGACCCTGCTTTTTGACGCTACGCGTGGAGTTCACGCCCAGGACTCGACTTTCCTGGAGCGCAAACCATGGGATCTGGCAGGAACGCCACGTGAGAAGCGGCCGTTGCTGCTGCACTACCACCCGCTGGTCATTTACCGGCACCAGGTGCTGAAGCAGGCGGATCTGGTTCTGGCACAGTTCCTGCTGGGCAGTCGTTTCAGTCCGGAGCAGAAGCGTCGGGACTTCGACTACTACGATCCGCTGACAACCGGTGACTCCACACTTTCTGCCGCGGTCCAGTCAATCATGGCTGCGGAAGTCGGTTACCAGCGCAGTGCGCTGCGGCACTTCCGGCGCATGCTTTTCACGGACCTTGCCGATCTGCACCGCAACAGTGCCGACGGTGTGCATGTGGCTGCCATGGGTGGGACCTGGCTTGCGCTGGTGTGCGGATTCGCAGGGATGCGCGATGACAGTGGCGCGCTTACCTTCGATCCGCGCCTGCCGGCAGACTGGGATTCACTTGCTTTCCGGTTGCAGTGGCGTGACTCAAGGCTTGACATCCGGCTCACGTCCGCAAGCCTGGACTTCCGTCTGCTGGCCGGCTCAGCCGTTGACGTGCAGGTGCGCGGAACGACGTACACGCTGACTGATGAGGTCAGGGTAGCGCTCACTCACCAGGGGCCCGTTCTGGACGCCTCCACTAAGCCGACTGTCTGCGCCTGAGTGTCTCAGGAACGAAGCGCGCAAACAGGAAACTGCCGCCTGCACCGATGAACGCCACAGCAACCGCGGCGGGTGAGAGTCCGAGGCCCTGGGCCAGGCCACCGACAAGCAGCGGTCCGCTGGTTGCCCCGATGTCACCGATGAGCCGCCACAGCCCCAGGAACTCGCTCTGATGATCCCTGGGCGCCAGATCCATTCCCAGAGTCAGCATCGTACCGGAGCCGATGCCGTTGCCGACCCCGCCAAGAGCCGCAACGAGGAGCAGGCCACTGAAGTCACCGGCCAGCGGCAGCAGCAACAGGCTGAGTGCCTGCACCAGAAAGCTGGGTACGGTTGCCCACTTGCGGCCGTAACGGTCCATGATGATTCCAGCAACATAGAAGAGGGCGAAATCAAGCAGTGAGGCGACCCCGATGATGATTCCCACGGATTCAACCGGCAAGCCCAGTACGTCGGCCGCATAAAGCGGAATCAGCACCTGGCGGCCCATGCGGATCGCCTGGGCGCAAAGCTGTCCGATACCGGCCGGTATCAGCACCCGGCCGCTGCGGCGCAGCGTACTGACCAGCAGCGCGCCACTGCCGTGCTCCGGTACCGGCCCGCGGGCAGGGCCACTGCCCGGACGACGCCGTTCCACGAAGCTCCAGCACATGATCAGGGTGAGCAGCGCCAGACCGGCATAAACCATGAAGGTGGCGCCCAGTGAAACTGAACCGGCGATGTAACCACCCAGGACAGGACCGACCAGAAAGCCGAGCCGGTTGGTTCCCCCGAACAGGGCGGTTGCCCTGCCACGGAGCCGCTGGGACAGTTCAGTGGCCATGTAGACGTGTCTGGAAATGTTGAACAGGGCCGCACCCGCACCGGCCAGAAGTCTCAGGAGCACAATCTGGTAGGCATCCTGGGTGAAGGCCAATGCCAGTACGCTGAAGGCAACCATGCCGAGCCCCAGCAGCATTGACCGCTTGCGGCCCAATCGGCTGATTGCCAGGCCCGCCGGCACATCAGCCAGCAGCATGCCAAATGATTCACCGGCCAGAATGAGGCCGACCATGAAGTAAGAAACTTCCAGGCCGCTGGCAAATACGGGCAGCACCGGAATAAGGAGGCCATTGCAGACTGAGAGCAGCAGCGAAGGCAGGTAAAGGGACAGGAGCAGTGAACGGCTCACGGGACTGCCAACGTGCTCAGCACTCATTGTCCGACTCTAACGCGCCGGGAGCAGCGCGGGGATTCAGCGCTTGAGTTGTTCGGCCCGTGGGGCCAGACGCAGCTGCCTCAAGCGGCCCTGGTCATCAGTTTCGATGTACCAGACAGCCAGATCCGGCCTGAACTCATAGGCAAGCTGATCCAGCTGGCGCACGAACTCGTCATCCCAGGCGGCACGCCCGCTGAGCAGGCGGTCAACAAACGCCTCCGGAACTTCCGCCTCGAGCGCATACTCCAGCAGGTCCGTCATGTTCAGCATCAGCGCACCTCAAAACGAGCTCAGCTCAGTTCAGCCTCGGTGTCCGCATCCGAATCAGGCTTGGGTCCCGCCACTTTGCCAGTGCCTCCGGTAATCTCTGCAGTGACCCGGTTGCGGATTTCATCGATCATCTCAGGATTTGTTTCCATGTGCTCGGCAGCCTTCTCCTTGCCCTGGCCGAGCCGGACTTCGCCGTAGCTGTACCAGCTGCCCGACTTCTGGATTATGTCCAGGTCAGTGGCAATATTGATCAGGTCACCGAGCTTGTCGATGCCTTTACCGAACACAATTTCGACTTCCGCTTCCTTGAAAGGCGGCGCCACCTTGTTCTTGGTGATCTTGACGCGCGTGCGGTTACCGATTCGTTCGACACCGGATTTCACGTCGCCACGGCGCCTGACTTCCATGCGGACGCTGGAGTAGAACTTCAGTGCGCGGCCACCGGGAGTGGTTT
>CAZPLV010000177.1:0-4306 GCA_964587295.1 uncultured bacterium | reverse complement strand
GTTACCTCCAACACGGCCGCGAGCGAAAGGCTTACCGGCCCGGAGTCCAGTACCAGGTCGTGCGAACCCAACTGCGCGCCGTGCGGCACGTCTACTTTCAGCCGCATCTGCGTGGGCGAGCGGCCCGGCAGCTCGTCCACGGGCAGGCTGCCCACGCCATAGTCCGTGACCAGCATCAGATTCGTGCCGGTGACGTTCACAATCAGGCTGCCCGCCCCCTGCCTGACGCTTGTTACCGGTGCTGCCCCGCCGTCCTCGAGCACTGCGGACACGGGCGTACCCGCAGCCTCCAGCACGGTGAGTGTGATCTGTTCTGTCCGCACGGTCTGCCCCGAGGTTCCGGTCACGCTCAGCACTCTTGGCCCGGTTGCCGCGTCGTCCAGGACTTCGATAACGATCTCGCCTGCCTGCTTGGTGACAGTGACTTCGCTGGCTTCCAGGCCACCTGTAGGCCCGGCCAGTCCAAGCGTCACCGGACCGGTGAACCCTCCCGAACGCTGCACAGTGACGCTTATAGCCGCTGACTCCATCCTCCGCACCTGCAGCGATGCCGGCGAGGCCGCGATGGTGAAGCTGCCCGGGTCCGTCGGTGGCTTGCCGGCGCATGCAGCCAGGAGCAGACCGCATGCAGCCACACTCAGCAGTGCCCTCAAGCCGTTCACAGGATCAGCACCGAGTAGTCGACACTGCGGAGGAGGTCGAACGAGGAGGTGCCGTCCGAGACGGTGACACCCACGGTCCACAGCCCGTACTGAGGTGGCGTCCACACCAGGTCCCCGATGGCGTTCGAACCCAGTTCCTTGCGCGTGGTGTCCTGGCACTCCTGGCATTGGGCAAAGAAGCTGTAGGTAACGCCATCGTCGTCCTCCGCACGGACGGTCAGCGTCAGCTCGCCGAACGCGAAGGAGCCCTCCGGAATCGGATGGTCGCAGGGGGGAAACTGGTCGATGCAGCCGAGCACCTGGAAGAGGGAGGTCACTGTCGGCGGCGGGTTTGTTGGCGCAGGAGTGACGAACACGGCGAACTCCCGGGGTGTACTGGTGGCGCCGTGCGGGTCGGTGGCGGACAGGGTCACGGCGCGCGTCCCTTCGGATCCGAAGACCACCTGGCCGTAGCAGTTCCGGTCATCGAGGTCCAGGCGGGTGAACACGTCGGGGGCCGAAACCTGCCACTCGATGTCGGCGCAGGTCATGTCGCTGTTGGGGTCGGTCACGGCCGCACTGATGTAGTAGGGCACGCTCAGCGGCACGGTGTCGCCGCTGGCCGATCCGAACACAGTGGGCGGCGTGTTCACGACGTTGACGGTGAAGCTGCCGCTTGCACTGGCCCCTTTGCTGTCCTGTCCGCTGACGGTAATGGTCCTGTTTCCGGGCGTGAGGAACTCATGCTGCGAGGGTACGAGGACGCCGTCAAGGTCCGATTCCAGCACGAACGGGATCGCTCCGTCCTCCGGGTCGAAGATGCAGTAATGGCCCGAGCAGACGCCGTCGGCCACGTGGAAGCTGAGGTTGAACACCTCGCCGAGCTGAACGGTGTGCGAAGGGCTGACGATCCGGACCACGGGCGGGAGGTTCGGCGACCGGGCGACATCGGTATTGATGTCGAACAGGTTCCGGTTGTGGTCTACCAGCCGTCCAAGCACCGGAAGGTCCACTATCAGGCCGTAATGGCCCGACAGGTTTCCGGTCAGCTGCCAGAAGGGGTCGCGTCCTGTTTCGGCGTCCAGGCGGATTCCCAGCTTCACGCCGATATGCGGACCGGCAACGCCGTACAGCATCATGCCGACTTCACCCTTCAGCCAGGTGCCGGCGGACAGGCCCGCGTTAACAGTGAACGGACGGGTTGTCTGGGTAGCAAGCGTCGGCGTCTCACCCAGCGAATGCCAACTGCCGTTGCGGTACTCGGCACCCAGCTGCGCCGAAGCCTCCTGGCGCACCGCGTACCCGAAACTCAGGTTCACCTCGCCGTTCATGCCCAAATGCACGTAGGCGGTCGGCACGAAACACACCGGGACCGGGCCGATATAGAAGCACAGCGGGCTGAAGCGGAGCTCGCCGATCTTCACCTCGGCACTCAGAGTGGTCCTGGCATTGCCGGTGATCTCCAGGGCGGCCGCCTGCTGGAACCCGGCCCACGCAGCGAACCGGTCAAGGCATACCGGCGGCAGTTCCCAGCAGCCGCTGATGTCCAGGCCGACTCCCGCGCGTAACGAGAAGTCGAGGCTGCCGTTGATCCTTACGGTCGAACGGTCGGCGCCGCTGCCAATGTCCACCACCGTCTCGTCGAAGCTGATGCGGAAGGGAAGTTCGCCGGTCAGATCCTGCGGGCTCAGTCCAACCGACACACCGGCCAGGGGCGAGCTGGCCTCAAGCAGGTCTGCTGCTCCGAGCTCGAACTCCTCGTCCAGCGAACCCTGGTGGATCGCGTCGGTCAGGTTCGCCTGTGAGGTCTCAACGATCACGTCTCCCCCATCGGCACGCACAGAGCGGACTTTGCGCAGGTAGCCGTTCGGGGCAGCTTCGCTGGGCACGCTGACCAGCACGTCATCAGGCTTCAGGCCGTCCAGCAGCGGCGTTGAGGCAGCGAACCGCAGCTCCCCGCTGTCAGGGTCGTAAGCAAGCAGGGACTCTCTGGTTTCTTCGTCGACCACACGGGTGGTATCCGGGATGATGGGCTCCTCGCCTGTGGGGTCCTGCGGTGCGGGCTGACTTCCACAGGCTGTCAGCACGAGTACCAGTACCGTTGCCAGGAGTGGATAAAGGTGCCTGGCCTTTGAGCCGGTGTGAATGGAATCCTTCATGCTTCAGGCCTCGCTTTCACGGCAAAGGTAGGGCCACGCCGGTAAGATTCCGGTCATATTCCCCCAATGGGCCGGCGGGAAAAGCCGTATCATTCACCCCACAGTGAGGCGGGATGGGCGAAGTGGCGCAAATCCGGGGGCCCGAGCTCCTGACACATCTGAAACCGGTGGCCAGCGGCCGCCGCGGCAGCGCTGTGGCCATCTGGGGCGAGCCTGGCGTCGGCAAGAGCCACGCCGCGCGCCAGCTGCTGGGCAGCCTGGACTGCCCGAGCCATTGCGTACCGGCGGTCTTGTCGGCCTCGCGGCTGGCCCGTGTGCTGCCCCGGCCTGCGCGGTTGCCCGCATGGGCGGCCATCACCCTGGACCGCCTGGCTGAGGGCGAGACAGTGGGCAGCGCCGGCACCCTGACGGCGTTGGGTAGCCTGCTGGGCGGCCTCGCGCCGTTCGTCCTGCACGTGGAAGACCTGCACGAGGCCGGCCCGGAAAGCGCGGAACTGTACATGGGGATTGCCCGGCACGTAAGCCGCATGCCGGGAGTCGCGTTGCTGGTCACCAGCAGGCCGGACCCGGGGGCGCCCTTCGCCAGTCGCCAGCTGCTGCCGCTCAACGAGAACGACAGCCGGCGGTTGCTGCACTCGCAGGCGGGCGCGACGCTGCCGGAGACCGCCGTTGCATGGGTTTACAGGCGTGCTGCGGGCAACCCCCTCTTTACCCTGGAGTACTGGCGTCACCTGACCCGCGAGGGCTGGCTCTACAGCGACGGTCAGACCTGGCGCTGGCGCGAGCCGCCCCCCGGCTACCTGCCTGTCACGGTTGAGGCCCTGCTTGAGCAACTGGTCAGCACTGCACGCGAAGATGCCGACAGCGGTAGCCTGCTCGACGCTGCGGCCTACCTGCCGCCCGACTCTCCCACAGTCACCTGCCACGCCGTAAGCGGCCTGACAGCCCGCAACTTCGAGGCGGCCAGGAAGCGGCTGGCCCGGCAGGGAATCCTGGCAGAAGACCGTTTCAGCCACCCGCTGTTCCGCGAGGTGGCCGGCAGGTTCCTGACGTCCGCTGCTCGCCAGGCGCTGGCGCGACGTGCAGTCTCGGCCCTGCAGGACCAGCCTGAGCGCGCGGTACTCTTCGTCGAGGACGCCTCGCTGGACTCTGAAGCCAGCCGGAAGCTGCTCACGCTGGCGGCCGACGCCAGCCGCGATTCACTTCAGGCTGCCAGGCTGCGGGCCAGGGCCGCCAGACTCGCAACGGGACCGGAACGAAGCGAACTGGCCGTCTCCGCCGCCCGCGCCCTGGCAAACAGCGACCGGCCCGGGGCCATCGGCATCCTCACCGAAGTGCTCGACGACGACCCTGAGGCAGCCGAAGCCGCCTACCTGCTGGCTGCCTATCACGCCGAAGAAGGACAGCCAGAAACCGCGCTGCAGGCACTGGCATCACAATCAGCTGACCACGATCGCCTCTGGACGCAGCGTATCGGGCTTCGGGCCGCTGCCAGGGACTATGCCG
>CAZPLV010000176.1:0-4329 GCA_964587295.1 uncultured bacterium | reverse complement strand
TGCCGCGGAAGTCAAAGGGCACTCTCAGGTCGCCGGCCTGTTCAGGCGGGCCGTCCGCAGGGGCGCGTTCGGCATCAATGAGCAGCCATTCGCGCGCGTCGCTGTCCCAGATGCCTTCAAGCGCCTCCAGACTGCTTCCGTCCGGCAGCAGTACCAGCACGCCGAGCAGGCGGGCCTGTGCGGGTTCCTCGGGCAGGCTGCGGATTTCAGCCGCATAGTGGATGCTTCCGTCCGGCAGGCCGAAGGCAACGTTCAGCTGCCGTTCCGCCGACGGCCGGGTGGTGTAGAAACTTTCCACCAGGCGTGAGTAACTGCGTTCAGTCACCGGTTCGACCCAGCCGTTGTTGACGACGGCGAGGCCGGTGATGACCGCCCCGAACAGCAGCAGCGGAGCTATGAGGGCACCGGGTGGCACGCCCAGGGCGTAAGCGGCTTTCAGTTCAGAGTCACGGGCCAGCCGGCCGGTCGCAAGCAGCACGGCGAAAACGCCGGCCATGGGCAGTGACAGGTGCAGGAAATAGGGCAGCTTGTACAGCAGCAGCTGGCCGACCTGGGCAAAGGTAGCGTCGTAGGTGAGCAGGAAACTGGCCATGACCGACAGGTAGTCGATCGACAGCAGCAGGCAGAATGCCATCACTCCCAGCACGTACAGGGCGGTGACCTCCTTCAGGAGGTAACTTGCTAGTCGGCGGGACACGGCCCAAGTATATACGTGACCCTCCGTCCGGACTCTGCTGCCGCCAACGCTGTTACCGCGGTCTGCAGCGCCCTGACCGGGGTATCATGAGAGCCGATGACCGGACAGCTCGGAGTGTTCAGCCTGGTGGATCTGCTGCAGCTGTTGGCTTCCCAGCACCGCAGCGGCCTCCTCACCGTCGCCCACCCCACGGCGCAAGCCCGCCTGTGGCTCAGCGCCGGGGATATCGTGCATGCGGATTTCGACGGCAAGACCGGCCGCAACGCGATTTATGGCCTGCTGGCCGATGAGAAGGGCCACTACAGTTTCACCGATGATGTTCCCGCGCCACGCCGCAGCATTGATGTGGGCGCTGAGGAACTGCTGCTGGACGCCATCAGACGGACCGACGCAAGCCGCGGCCGCACCCGCAGCCTGCGGGAAACGTACATTGGCGACGCCGTGCCGACCGTCCGTCTGAATGAGGAGCGGGAAGCGAGCGTGGAACTGAAGCCCGAAGAGGTCAAGTTCCTGCAGTACATCGACGGGCGCCGCAGCGTGACTGAAATAGCCGACCTGGCTGACCTGACGCTGCTGGAGGTGCGCCAGATAATCAGCCGCCTGCTGCATCTGGATGCACTCAAGGTTGCCGAACGCAGGCCGCGCACCGCCCGGCTGGTGTGCCAGCTTGACAGCAGCGGACTTCCGTTCGGAACCGCCGGCGTGGACAGCGCGATCATGTCCAGCTGGAAGAAGGCGCTGGGCTACACGCCGAAGCGGGTGGCCTGCCGTTCACGCAGCGGCAAGGTGCACGTGTTTGCGGCCAGCCCCGTCCGCAAGGCAGGTCCGTTCATGACGCTGTCGCGTGATACCCTCTTGCAGAACAATCTGGCGGCCGACACGCCCCTGCTGGTGAAGCCGGTGCCGCGTCGTCCCGTCAAACCCATTGATTCCTGAGTCAGCCATGTCCCAGAACCATCCAGAAGAACAGTCCGCAACCCCACGCAGCCTGCCTCTGCTCCGCTGGCGCTCGGCCCCTTTCCCTGTCGACTGGCAAGGCGTGCTGCCCGGAGCGGGACCGCTGCACCTCGAAGTCGGTTTCGGTGACGGCCGCTACACCGCGCGCCGGGCACTTGACGACCCGGAAGGCCGTTTCGTCGGCATAGAACTTTCCGGGGTCAGCGTGCTGCGCGCACTGAAACGCATGCACCGTGACGGAGTCGGCAACGTGGCCCTGCTCAAAGGCGAGGCGCACTTCCTGCTGCAGCAGCTGTTCCGGGCCGAAAGCCTGAGCAGCATCACCGTCAACTTCCCGGACCCCTGGCCCAAGGGCCGTCATGAGGAGAACCGGCTCCTGCGCCGCGACTTCTTCCTGCTCGCAGCCAGCCGCCTCAGACAGGACGGCAGCGTGCTGCTGGCCACCGACCATCCCGGCTACCTCGCGTTTGCCCGTGAGCAGGCGCTCGAGTCGGGACTGTTCACGCTGGGCAGCGCGGAGCCGCCGGCAGCCGTGTTCGAAACCAAGTACGCGCTGAAGTGGAAAACGATGGGCATCCCGCTCCACTACCAGCCGTTCGTGCGCAACAGCGTTCCGGCCGGCAACTTTGACCACCTGGAAAGGCCTGAAGAAATGCCACATTCGCTGCTGGAGGGGCCGCTGCCCCAGGATTCGCAATTCGAGAAGCGCGTGAGCCGTTACGCCGACGGCCACGTGATCCTGCATGAGGCTGCCCTGAGCGCCGGCGGACAGCCGCGCTGGCTGGTGCGCGCCACCGTGGACGAACCCAGCCTCCGTCAGCAGCTGCTGCTGGTGGTTCAGCCCCGTGAAGGCAATGAACTGATCGTCCGGCTCGAATCATTCGGGGATCCGATCGTGACCGACGCCGTGCGCGGCGCGGTTCATGCCGTCACCGAATGGGCGCTGGAACAGCCGGGTGTGAGCATCAAGGACCGGCGGTACTGAGCGGCCATGGCGCAGTGGAGCGTGTACGTGCTGCGCTGCGCCGACGGCAGCCTCTACACCGGCGTTACAACTGACCTGGAGCGGCGCCTCAGGCAGCACAATGACGGCAGCGGTGCCGCCTACACCCGGAGTCGCCTGCCGGTCAGCCTTGCCTGGCATGAGGATGCAGCCGACCGGCCGGCAGCGCTGCGCCGTGAACTCCAGATCAAAAGCCTCAGACGCAGTGCGAAACTCAGCCTGATCGGTCCGGGCGGCTGATGCAGCTGTTCACCAGTCCGCTGCTTCAGGGAGTCCGGCACGGCTTCACCGGCAGGCAGGGCGGCGTGAGCAGCGGAGCTTTCGCAAGCCTGAACCTGAACCGCTCCACGGGTGACAGCCGGGCGTCAATTGCCCGCAACCGTGAACTGCTGCTGGGGCACCTGCACGTCGCGACGGACCAGCTGGCCCTGCTCAGCCAGGTGCACGGACTGGACACCGTCCGCGCCCGCGCCGGCGAGCCGCTGCAGGAAGCCGACGCGCAGCACACAGATGACCCTGGCGTGCTGCTGGCCGTCACCTGGGCAGACTGCCTGCCGCTGCTGTTCCATGATCCCGTCTCCGGCGCGGTTGCCGCTGCCCACTGCGGCTGGCGCGGCAGCCTCGGAGGACTGGCGGGCAGGGTGGTTGCCGAACTGCAGCACACCTACGGCACAGAGCCGGACCGGCTGCGGGTTGCCGTCGGACCCGGCATCTGCCAGGACTGCTACCAGGTCGGCCCCGAACTGGCACGGAAATTCAGCGAAGCGGGCTGGGGAGCCGATGTGCTCAGGCCCGATCCCTCGAGACCCGGCCACGTGCGGCTTGACCTGGCCGAAGTGAACCGGCAGGTGCTGGAAGCTGCCGGGGTGAGGGCGGACAACACTGATTTCACGGGACTGTGTACCAGCTGCCGGCCTGATGATTTCTTCTCGCACCGCCGTGACGCCGGTCACACGGGCAGGCACTGGGCGGTCATTCAGGCCGTCAGCGACGCGACAAGCTACTGAAAAGGCGGTCCCGGACGGGTTAAGCTGTGCCATGGACCGACTGCTGGACACGATGCGCAGACTGCGGGCACCGGACGGCTGCCCCTGGGACCGGGAGCAGACTTTTGAGAGCCTGAGGCCCTACCTGCTCGAGGAAGCTGCGGAGGCAACGGACGCCCTTCAGTGGGGCAGCCGGGAGGACTTCGTGGATGAACTGGGCGACGTGCTCCTGCAGATCGCGTTTTACTCCGTGCTTGGTGAAGAGGAACAGAGCTTCAGTTACGCCGACATTGAGGAAGCAATCGTCAGCAAGATGATCAGGCGCCACCCGCACGTGTTCGGTGACGTGAAAGTCACCACTTCCGACGAGGTCCGCACCAACTGGCTGCGCATCAAGGAAGAGGAAAAACAGGAACAGGGCAGGGCCGGTGATTCCGGTGAGAGTGTGCCCGCCAGCCTGCCTGTTTTCATGCGCATCAGTGAGGCGCACGACAGGCTGGGACTGCGCGCTTCGGCCACGGAGGCGCTGCCGGCGGACAGTGACGCCGGGTCAATCGCTGCCCGCATAGTTGACCTTGCACTCCAGGCGGCAGACGAAGGAATTGAACTCGAACTCGCGGTCAGGGATGAGATAAGCAG
The DNA here is from genome assembly GCA_964587295.1 of uncultured bacterium. GTDB lineage: Bacteria > Deinococcota > Deinococci > Deinococcales > Trueperaceae > CALDPK01. The sequence continues at coordinate 47 of CAZPLV010000176.1, read as the reverse complement.
GCGGATCGGAGCTGCCCGTTGAACAGCTGGCAACCCCTGCGTGACCA
>CAZPLV010000175.1:0-4377 GCA_964587295.1 uncultured bacterium | reverse complement strand
TCGAAGAGCTCCACCAGCGCGCCGGCCATTTCCACTCCGGTCGGTCCGCCGCCGATGATTACGAACTCGAGCAGGCCCTCGTCCAGCAGCTCCGGGTGCCGGTCTGCGAGCTCAAAGCTGCCGAGTATGTGGCTGCGAAGGTTGTTTGCTTCGGTAAGCGTCTTCAGGAAGAAGGCGTGTTCCCTGACCCCGGGAATGCCGAAGTGGTTGTAGACGGAACCTGCGCCCTGGATGATGTAGTCGAAAGCAACCGGTTCGCCATCCGCCAGCTGCACCTCGCCCGTTTGCCAGTCGATTCCTGTGACGTCACCGAGAACGAAGCGGACGTTGCGCTGGCGGCGCAGGCTGCCGCGGACGCTGCGTGCTATCTCGTTCGGTTCGAGCAGGGCGGTTGCAACCTGGTAGAGCAGCGGCTGGAAGGTGTAGTAGTTGTTGCGGTCGATTACCGTGATGTCCACGGCCTGGTTCCGCAGTGTCCTGACGGCGCTCATGCCTGCAAATCCGGCGCCGATTACGGCCAGTCTGGGTCGTGTGTCTGCCATGTCGGTCGGCCTCCTGTCCGTGCCGGTCCGGACCAGGCACGTTTCCCCGAGACTAGCATGTGCAATAAATCACAAGGGTCATCTGTCCTGCAATTCCGGGGCCCCGGCAGGCCAGAAAAAGCATCCCGGCGCCCAGCACCGGGATGCAAACAGTCAGCCGGCTGTAATCAGCGGCTCAGCTGCGAATGCGCTCCCTGAGTCCCTTGCCCGGCTTGAAGGCCGGATACTTGCTGGCAGGAATCTGGATTTTCTCGGTTGTGCCGGGCTTGACGCCACTGCGGGCCTGGCGCTCACGGACTTCGAACGTGCCGAAGCCGGTAAGTTGCACCTTGCCGCCCGAATCCAGGCTGGAAATGATCTCGCTCAAAGCAGCGTCAACAACGTCCTTGACATCACGCCTGCTCTTACCAGTAGTTGCCGCTACCTTGCCGACAAGGTCAGCCTTGGAAACGGTGCGTTGCTTCGCCATGCACTTTCCTCCAATAATTGCGATTTGCTTTGCCGGAAATACTAGCACGACCGGGCGGAGTACAACAAGGTCGGTGCGGTTGGCGGCCGGAGCGGGCTGGTGGCGCTATTCCTGTTGAGGCAGTTCGGGGATTCGCATTCCTTCAGGGAGGTAGTTGTTGATGGCGCGCGTGAGACGGGCGGTCAGCTCATCAGGGCCAAGCCCCGGCTCACTCAGGTCGAGCGGAACGCCGAAATGAACACGGAAGGCACGGCCTTCGCGCCACACTGCCGTCGGCTGCAGGTTCGAGCCGGTGCGCAGGGCCATGAACGAAGCGCCGTTCAAGGCGGCGACATCCCCGGAATTGCGCGTGCCCTGAATGAAAATACCCACTGCCAGCCCTGCCTTCAGACGGCGCATCGCCACGCGGGTCGCGCCCGTGTCACTGCCGCCACGTTTGACGGGGAACGAGCGCAGACCCAGCATCAGCAGTCTGAAGACGGGATTTTCGAACAGTTCCTGTTTCGCCATGAAGTTGATCTCGCGCCTGATGGACACGCCAACCACCGGTGGATCCAATGAGCTGAAATGGTTGCAGGCAATCACGAGGCCACCCGTTTCGGGAATGTTCTCCGTGCCCGTGATCCTCAGGCCGTAAAACAGCCTTGCGAACGTGCGGAAGCCCCAGCGGGCAAAGTCATAGAACCAGCGCTGCTCGACTATGCGGGTGAGCACTCAGGCAGCTCCCGGTTGGTCGTCCGCTGCCTGCAGGCTCCGGTTGCGCTGGCGCCGGTCGAGCAGCAGCGCTGCCAGAACACCGAAAAGCGCCACCAGCACGTGCAGAAGCAGCCAGTTGGTACCACCGTCTGCCCAGGGCAGGTCAACCATGAACAGTTCCTGCCGTGACAGGATCAGGCTCGTCAGCAGCGGCGCCGCAACCAGCGCCGGCGAGACCACCACCGCGGCGTAGCGCCACGCGAAATCAAGGCCGAGCATGCCCAGCAGGTTTGACGCCAGGATGATCGGCAGCATGACGAGCCATTCTTCGCTGCCCGAAAGGAGGCCCAGGATCGGAGCCACGAGCGCAATGAACAGCGCCATCTGCGAACCGGTTACTGCGAAACTCACGTAACTGAGCAGCAGGATGGCTGCGCTGCGTACAGCAAGCGGCATCGGCAACACGGCACAGGCGGCGGCCGCCAGCAGCAGGATGAGCCCCAGCAGGAGGGCCCGTGAACGGTTTGGTCCAGTCACCACGACATGTTACCAGTGCCCGCCTCTCCGCTCACTCAGTCGCTGGGGACGGCGCTCAGCCGTTCACTGATTTCCGGAATGCGACGCAGGAAATCGCCGGTGGATGAGTCCGGATTGGCTGCAACCTGCTCCGGGGTGCCCTCGGCAACAATGGTGCCGCCGCGCACACCGCCGTCGGGACCGAGGTCCACGATCCAGTCGGCAGTCTTGATCACATCGGTGTTGTGCTCGATGACGAGCAGCGTGTTGCCGTTGTCGACCAGCCGGTGCAGCACGTCCAGCAGCTTGCGGGTGTCATCAAAATGCAGGCCGGTCGTGGGTTCGTCAAGAATGTAGAGCGTCTTGCCGGTTGAGCGCTTGCCGAGCTCGCTGGCCAGCTTCACGCGCTGCGCCTCACCCCCGGACAGGGTCGGGCTGGACTGACCGATCTTGATGTAGCCGAGGCCGACATCAACCATCAGCTGCAGCTTGCGCGCTATGGCCGGGATGTTCTCAAAAAAGTCGAGTCCCTCGGTGACGGTCATCGCCAGCACGTTGGCAATCGACTTGCCGCGGATTTTCACTTCCAGCGTTTCCCGGTTGTAGCGCGCGCCCTTGCAGACTTCACAGGGCACATAAACGTCAGGAAGGAAGTACATCTCCACTTTCACGGTCCCGTCGCCCTTGCAGGCTTCACAGCGGCCGCCCTTCACGTTGAAGGAAAAGCGACCGGCCTTGTAACCGCGTTTGCGCGCTTCCGGTGCACGCGCGAACAGGTCGCGGATTTCCGTGAAAATGCCCGTATAGGTGGCCGGGTTGCTTCGTGGTGTCCGGCCGATGGGACTCTGGTCGATCTCGATGACCTTGTCGACATGCTCCGTGCCCAGGATCTTGTCGTGCTTGCCGGGTATTGCCCGGGCCCGGTACAGCTGACGGGCAAGGCTCGCGTGCAGGATGCCGTGCACCAGCGTTGACTTGCCGGAACCTGAGGCGCCGGTGATGCAGGTCATCGTTCCGAGCGGCACCGTCACATCCAGGTTCTTCAGGTTGTTTTCGCGCGCTCCCACTATCTTGAGCTTCTTGCCGTTGCCGTCACGCCGTTTGCGCGGCACGGGAATGGACTTCTCGCCACGCAGGTAGGCCGCGGTGAGTGAATCGCCTGACTTCATGATTTCTTCCGGCGTGCCCGCAGCCACGATCTCGCCGCCGTGGACTCCCGCCGCCGGGCCCAGGTCCACGATGTAATCGGCCGCACGGATGGTTTCCTCGTCGTGCTCGACCACAATCAGCGTGTTGTCCAGGTCCCGCAGGTGCAGGAGCGTCTTGAGCAGTCGTTCGTTGTCACGCGGGTGCAGGCCGATTGACGGTTCGTCAAGCACGTAAAGGACACCCGTCAGGCCGGAACCGACCTGGGTGGCAAGGCGGATGCGCTGGGCTTCGCCCCCTGACAGCGTGTTGGCTGCCCGGTCCAGTGACAGGTAATCAAGGCCGACGTTCTCGAGGAAGCCAAGCCGGGAATTCACTTCGCGCATGATCGGTCTGGCGACTGCACCTGCCGGGCCCCTGAGGTCGAGGCTGCTGAAGAACTCGACGGCGTCCAGGACCGACATGCGGGAAACATCCGCTATGTTGCGGTCGGCAACCTTGACTGCCAGTACCTCCGGTTTGTAGCGGCTGCCGTGGCAGTGAGGGCAGGTGACCAGCGACATGTACTCCTCAAGCCGTTCGCGCATGAACTCGGATGACGATTCGGCAAGGCGGCGCTCAAGGTTGCGGATGACGCCTTCGAATTCCGCACGGAAGCGCATCGTCTCCCGCGTGCCGCGCCGGTAGACGACATCGATCGGGTCTTCCAGGCCCTCGAGAATCGTGGTGCGCACGTTCTCGGGCAGGTCGCGCCAGGGCGTGGCCAGGTCGAATTCCATGTGGGTCGACAGTGCCTTGAGCCGGTCCCAGTAATGGACCTTCTGTCCGGCTCCCTGTCCGCCGGTCCAGGGCGCAATGGCCCCGCCGGCGATGGAGAGGCTGTCATCAGGGATTATCAGCTGCGGATCGAAGCGCTGCAGGTAGCCGAGGCCGCTGCACTCGGGGCAGGCGCCGAAGGGCGTGTTGAACGAGAACACGCGTGGCTCAAGTTCCTCGAGGAAGGTGCCG
>CAZPLV010000174.1:1687-4396 GCA_964587295.1 uncultured bacterium | reverse complement strand
ACCTCAAGCTTTGAGAAGTCTCCGCACCCCGCTGCCCCCCCGGCGGAGAGATTCTCAAAGCTTTTTTTCTTTTCCTTCACAGACTGGTTTTTTTCGTGTCGACACAAAAGTGTGGGGATGCAGCCGAAGCGCATCCCCAAATGGGTTTTGAGTTGAGTTCTGCTGAGCTGCTGCTCAGTCAGTGAAGGAAGGCGTGCTCAGTACGAGTGCCCGCAGCGGAGCTGCCTCAACCGGAGTGCCAACCAGGAAAATCGTGTTCACGGTGCCCGTGGTGAAGTCCACCTCATCCAGCGGAATCGTGGCGGCACGTGAACCGCCGATGCGGAGTTCAACGGGACCGGTGAATTCTGATGCGTTGATCCGGTTGTAGCCAGTGGCGTCTCCGTAGGCAGCGTTACCGGTCAGCGTGCCGGACTCACCGACGACTGCCATGGTGACGGCCTCAGTGCCGGGTGCGGCATTGACGATCCGGATCATTGACTCGTTCTGAAGGTTGGTCTGATACAGATTGTCCTCGAGGAGGAGGATGTCCACGTCGTAGGCGTCAGAACCATCATCGCCACCGAACAGGCCACCGAGCCAGTTCATGAAGCCGCCCTCATCAGAATCGTCAGCAGCCTCGGGCGGAACTTCAAGGCCCAGGACCACCAGCGTGTAGAAACGGCCACTGTTTACGGTGAAGGTCTCGTCATCATCGGCATTGCCGGTGAGGTTCATGCGGTATTCGCCTGCCGGCAGCTCAACATAGGTGCCGTGTCCCTCGTATTCAACGGCGCGCATGAATTCGGGCGTGGTTACCGTACCGCCTTCTGCGTTGGTGCTGACCAGGTTGAAGTCAACATCACCGATGTTGGGTGAAAGGTTCAGGACGCGAACCCAGGCGCTGTCGGCAAAGTCACGCATGCCGGACTCAAGCGGAACATCAATCAGCCTGGATGCGCCGTAGGCCGGTGCAGGCGGCGCGGCATCATTGCCACGGTCCTGTGCGTTGTCCATGTCCTCGGCCTCAGGCTCCTCAACCGGCTGTTCCGGCTCAGTCGGCTCCTCAGGTTCTTCAACCGGGTTGATCGGCTCACCGGGATCAGCCGGCGCCTGGTCCTCAACAGGCGGAGCGGGATCTTCCGGTGCCGTCTCACCCTGTGCCAGCACCGGCAGGCCCAACAGGCCCGCTGCGGCGAGTGCCATGAGCAGTTTGCGCAGTTTGTCGTTCATTTCATATCCCCCCTCATGCCGGGCGGCCTGGTCCTTGTGACCATGGTGTGCCGCAACCGGGATGACTGGGGCAAGCATAGGGAGTGCGGAGACACTGAAATAGCGTCTGAGTCACGAAGCCGACTCAGACGCTACTCATTGCGGTTTCATCTGCTCCTTGCTCAGCAGCAGTTCCGAGCGGTCGCCAATCAGCAGACGGTGGGAGCCGGGTTTGGCGCTGTCGCCCTTCAGGATCACGTGTTCGCCGATCAGGCTTTCCCGGATTCTTGTCTCGATTGAGTCAATCCTGGTGTGATCGCCGATAACCGAATATTCCACTTCACTGGCGGAAATCTCGCAGTTCATGCCGATGGTTGTGAAAGGCCCGATGTACGAGTCTTCAATGACGGTGCCGGAGCCGATTATGGCCGGTCCGAACACGGTCGAGTTCCGTACCACCGCACCGCGTTCGATGATGACGTCGCCTTTCAGCTCCGAGTCGACTGCTTCCCCGGCGATGCTGCGGCCGATCTTCATGAGCAGCAGGCGGTTGGCATCAAGAATGTCCTCGGCCTTGCCGGTGTCTTTCCACCAGCCTTCCACTTCAACGGGCCTCACCAGGCCACCGTTCTGAATCAGGCCGAAAATGGCGTCAGTGATCTGGTATTCGCCTTTGGCTCCGGGCTCGAGAGTCTCGATGACTTCGTGAATCGAGGAGTCGAACACGTACACGCCGGCCACCGCCAGATTGCTCGGTGGAACCTCAGGCTTCTCGACAAGCTGTGTGATGCGGCCATCCTCAACCACTGCCACACCGAGTTGCCGCGGGTCTTCCACCGGCACCAGCGCGAGCACGGCGTTCACTCCCTCATCGGGCCTGAAAGCCTCACGGAAGTGGCTGATTCCATGTTCGAACAGGTTGTCGCCCAGGTACATCATGAAATCAGCGTCACCCAGGAAATCGCGCGAGACCTGGACCGCGTGGGCCAGACCGCGGGGCGGGTCCTGGATTATGTAGGTGAAACCGGCCCCCGGGAACTCCTCAAGGCTTGCCTTGATGTGCTCGATGGTGTCGTGACTGACGACAACTCCGATTTCACTTATGCCGGCGTCCACGAGGTTCTGCACCGCGAAGTGAATCAACGGCTGGTTGGCGACCGCGATTGTCGGTTTGGGGCGCAGGCTGGTGATCGGGCGCAGGCGCGTGCCCAGGCCCGCGGCCAGGATGAGACCCTTCATTGGCTTGTCCGTGGTCTTGTACATTGCCCCATATTGTAGGGCAGGCGGAGCGAATGATTAAGCAGGTGGCGGAAACGGGTCTGCACCGAGGTCCAGTTTGCGCGCGCACCAGGGACAGGCAGGCAGGTGGCCGCCGTATACGTGCAGCGGATTCAGCTGGCATTGCCTCAGCTGCTGTTCAAAGCGGTCAAGTTCCCGTTGCCAGTCGCGGGCGGCGGGGCGGGCAAAGGGCGGCGAAAGCAGGCTGCGCGCGAACATGCGGCGCAACCGGGGCCCCAG
>CAZPLV010000174.1:0-1587 GCA_964587295.1 uncultured bacterium | reverse complement strand
ACTCGAGTTTTCCCACTTCACAGCGCCACACCGTCCGGCCGTCGCGCACCTGGATGGAGTCCAGGTCAATCATGCTCACGAGTGCACGGTCAGTGGCCATGACGTTGCTCTCATTGAGATCGCCGATCACGTAACCGGCGGCGTGCAGGGCACTGACGGTCGCGCTCAGGTTACGGGTGATCCGCACCAGGTAGCGCCAGCCGATGCCCGGGGCGTTCTCGCGCCGGCTGCCCGGGTGGTAGAGCTGGTGGACCGCACGCACCTGTCTGTCTGCCAGGCGGGGCATGACAAATCCCACCGAGCGGCCATCGGGATCGACAATGGCGGCTTCGGGCCACATCAGCGCGTGGTGGCCGGTGCTTTTTGCAGGATCTTCCGGTACGGTGCGGAGCTGTGCAGCGAGCTTTGCCTGTTGCGCCGGTCCGCTTTCCAGCCACAGTTTCGCGGCCAGGCGCGGTTCACCGGCTACCGCATGGACGGTTGCCTGGCCGCCCCGTCCCAGTCTTTCGCCCAGTTCAAGCGGTCTGCGCTTGCCGTTCTGTTCGATGTAGAGCGGTATGCGGGTCATGGCTCCCTGCTGCGGGCCGCCAGGAGCAGGGTTGTGTCGTCATGGGTGCGTGAACTGACGCGTTCCGAGCCAAGCAGTTCTGTAAGCTGCCTGCTGCGCCGCAGCTGGTCCGCGCTTCCGCCGGCGGCAGCGGTGAAACCGAAAAGGGGCATGAAGAACGGCTCAAAGGGCGCGCCACTGGTCAGGTCAGTTGCCACCGGTTCAAGGCCGTCAGTCAGCAGCGCGATTCCGTCCACAGCGGCCGGGTCAAGCCTGGCGATGCTGGCCTGTTCAAGTGCACCGGGGGAGGTTACAAACACCGTTTCGCCTGCGAACTTCGAGCGCCAGGGCCGGGTCAGCCTGGCCACCTTTCCGTCAGCCCGGCTGATGATGGCGCCATCTCCGAGCTGCAGCGCGCACACGGCTTCCTTTGTGGTGACGCTGAGCAGCAGCGTGCAGGCGTAATCACGGGTCAGTCCGCCGTTGCGGCGGGCCAGGCCGGCCAGCGCCCGGGCTGCCTTCTCCAGTGCCAGTCTCAGCGCGGCCTCGGGTTTGCCCAGGTCGCTGGCTGCCAGGCTGGCAATGGCGGTCTCCACAGCCACCCGTGCTCCGGTGGCGGAGTGAACTGCTGAACCGGCTCCGTCCGCCACCGCCAGCAGGAGTGAGCCATCGCGGCTCGTGGCTGCGGCCAGCGCATCCTGGTTGCCCGTACCGCGGGCCAGGTGAGCGCGGCCCGTGACGCTTGCACTCAGCAGGCGCCATGGTGCGGCGGCCGCTGACGCCTCAGGTACCAAAGCGGTTCAGCTGGCCACTTCGGACCAGCCGACCGGCGGCAGGGCCAGCTGATCGCCCACCCGCGAGTGGGAGACGCGCTGCTGGCTCTGCGACAGCCACAGGAACAGTTCCGCGAATTCAAGGCCCTTGAGTTTGAGTGGCGGCCGGCCCGGTGGGGCTATTTCGGCCAGTTTCTGAAGGTTTGCCCGTTCGACTCCGACCACAAAGAATGACAGCCCGTGCGCAGCGTCCTGCTGGCGCGCCAG
>CAZPLV010000173.1:0-4402 GCA_964587295.1 uncultured bacterium | reverse complement strand
TGCGGCTATACGCATCACGCTGCCGCCCTCTCCCGCCAGGATCATCACCGGCAACTCCGGGTCGAATGCCGCGACAGCCTGGGCAAAAGCCAAAGCGGTTTCCTGGTCCTGCATCATGCGCAGATACAGTGCGCCATGGGCTTTTACGTGCCTGATTCGCGTGCCGTGCAGGGCGGCGAATGCAGACAGGGCACCGAGCTGGTAGACGATGCTGGCGAACAGCTCATCGGCTTCGATGGCCATGAACCTGCGGCCAAAGCCGGCCAGATCCGGGTAGCCCGGGTGCGCGCCGATGCTCAGGCCGTGCCGGACCGCCGCAGCAACCGAGCTGCTCATCGTCAGCGGATCACCGGCGTGAGCGCCGCACGCCAGGTTGACGCTGGTTATGGAGGTGAAAAGGTCCTCGTCGCGACCCAGTTTCCAGGTGCCGAATGATTCGCCGGCATCGGCGTTGATGTCGATGGCGTAAGTCACGGCCTTTGGGCGCCGCCAGCGCTCAGGGTCACAGCCTGCGTGATCATGGCCATAAGGTACCGCGAGCTGCTGCCGGCCAGTGGCCGATGCATAAAATCAAGGCTTCCTGTATTAAACTGCTGCCACCACCAAACTTCCAACTCTGGTGGAGGCAAAGAACAGGAGTGACACATGAAGCACTTCGTTTCGTCGTGTAAGACTCTCGCACTATCGGCTGCACTCGTGCTGGCAGCGGGTACTGCTCTGGCGCAGTCCTCGCAGACAGGCCATGGTGGTGCAGCCGCCACCGTCGATGAGCGTGTGACCGCAGCAGCAATCACCGTTCTGGAACTGGGTGGCAACGCTATTGACGCGACGGTTGCCGCGGCAGCCACCCTGGGTGTAACCGATCCGTTCAGTGGCGGCATCGGCGGCGGGGGCTTCATGCTCGTCTACCTGGCCGAAACCGGGGAGGTGGTTACCATTGACGGCCGTGAGACGGCCCCGTTTGCGGCAACGCCCGACATGTTCATGGATGGTGATTCGGCCCTGCCGTTCGGCGAACGCCGCGGAAGCGGCCTTTCGGTAGGCGTGCCGGGCACCCTGGCACAGCTGCAGGTCGCGCTTGACCGCTACGGCACCATGGACCTGGGCACGCTGCTGCAGCCAGCCATCCGCGTTGCCGAACTGGGTTTCGAGGTCGACGAAACCTTTGCCTCACAGGTCGAAGGCAACCGCGCCCTCTTCTCCAACTTCCCGGACACCGCGGCGCTCTACTTACCGGATGGCGAGCCAGCCGCACCGGGCAGCATTTTCACCAACCCAGACCTTGCTGACACGTACCGCATCCTGGCTGCAGAAGGAATCAATGCCTTCTATCGCGGCGAGATCGGCGAAGACCTGGTAGCCGCTGTGCAGTCGCCTGTCACCGTTGACGAGCCCAGCCACGTGATTCGTGGCCAGAACATGACGATGGCCGACCTGGATCTCTATCACGCCCCCGTGCGACCGGCCACGCACCTCAGCTACAGGGGCTACGACATTTACGGAATGGGCTCACCGTCCAGCGGTGGCCTGACCATCGGCCTGATTCTGGGCATGCTGCAGGACATGGACCTGAGCGCCATGAGCGAAACCGAAGTCATGCACGCGATGATTGAAGCCAGCCGTCTGGCCTATGCCGACCGCGCAGTCTACATGGGCGATTCGGACTTCGTGAACGTGCCGAGTGCCGGCCTGCAGAATCCCGGGTTCGCTGCCCTGCGCGCCGGCCTCATCGGCGATGAGCGCAGTGACGGAGCAACCGCAGGCAACCCCTTCGACTACCAGGAGGTCGGGAGCCCACCGCTGCTTCCGCCACAGACCACGGACGAGGAAGGCGTGAGCACCACCCACATCACGGTGGCTGACCGCTACGGCAACGTTGTTTCCTACACCTTCACCATCGAATCAACCGGCGGCAGCGGCATCCTGGTGCCCGGTCGCGGCTTCCTGCTCAACAACGAGCTCACCGACTTCAACGCAGCTCCCGGCACCGCCAACTCCGTGCAGCCCGGCAAGCGTCCCCGCTCCAGCATGGCTCCGACCATTGTGCTGCAGGGCGGTGAACCGTACCTTGCGCTCGGCTCACCCGGCGGGTCCACCATCATCACAACAGTGATGCAGATTCTTCTCAACGTGATTGATCTGGGCATGACTCCTGAAGAAGCCCTGGCCGCCCCGCGCATGTCGCAGCAGGCCGGGTCAAATACCAGTGCTGAAAACGGCGTGGCTGACGAGCTGATTGCAGAACTGGAAGCTATCGGACACACCTTCAGCCGCACAGCGGAAATCGGTGCAGCCACACTGATATCCTTCAATGAGGACGGCACCATGACCGCTGTCGCCGAACCCGAACGTCGCGGTTCCGGCGTCGGCAGGGTGGTCCAGCCGGAGTAAACCAATCTGAAAAAGGTGGCCGTCCCGGTGATACGACCGCGACGGCCGCCAGGCGGACGGAGAGCTGTCTTGACGGAAACCGCAGACATCGTGGTAATCGGCGCTGGCGTCAATGGCGCCTCGACCGCGTTCCACCTGGCTCAGCGCAAAGCCGGCCGGATCATCATTGTTGAACAGGGTTCGGTCGCCAACGGGGCCACAGGCAAGAGCGGGGCACTGGTACGCTGTCACTACGCAAACCGGCCGGAAACACAACTTGCCTTCGAGAGCCTGAAGTACTTCCACAACTGGCAGGAAATGGTCGGCGGCAGCTGCGGATTCGAGCAGGTCGGCCTGCTGGTGCTGACCCCAGTGGACAGGCGCGCTCAGCTGGAACACAACGTCCGGATGCATCAGGCCATCGGAGTGAACACGGGCAGCATCACCCACGCGCAGGCACTGGAACTGGATCCGGAGCTGAACCTGGCTGACGTCGGTGGCATCGCCTGGGAACCGGAAGCCGGCTTCGCTGACCCGCACGCCACCACGCACTCATTCCTGCAGGCAGCAACCGATCTCGGTGCGGAACTGCGCCTCGACACGGTCGTGACTGGCATCATCGCGGAAAGCGGAAAGGTCAGGGGAGTCCGCACCAACGCGGGTGAAATCCACACGGACAACGTGGTGCTGGCAGGTGGCGCCTGGGCGCGCAGGCTGCTCGACCCGCTAGGCATCGACAACATCGGGCTGATCCCGACTGCCACCAGCGTAACCGTCTTCCGGCATCCCGCGGACACACGTGCCAGCCACCCGACCATTATCGATCACAGCCTCAACAGCTGGATCCGGCCGATGGCAAACGCAATGACCCTGATCGGCACCGAACTGGGTGCCGATACCGACATTGACCCGGACGGCTACCCGGAAGTCCCGGGCCAGGATTACGTCCGACTATGCCATCAGAAACTGGCCAGCCGCATGCCCCGCATGCGTCACGCCACCATGCGGGGCAGCTGGACGGGCCTGATAATGCGCAGCGAGGACTCACATCCTGTGATTGACCACCTGCCCCGGTTACAGGGCCTTTTCCTGATGAGTGGGGACAGCGGCAGTTCCTTCAAAACCGCACCGGCGATAGGCAAGTGTCTGAGCGAATGGGTACTCGATGGAGCAGCCACAACCGTGAATCTGACCCCATTCAATTCCAGCCGCTTCGCGGCTGGTGAGCCCTGGCAAGACGAACACGGCTACAGCAGCGCTGCCCAGACGATTTCCCGCTGACCGCAAACCCACCCCTCAGGGCGTATTGACTGTGATTTCCACGTGAGCAGCCTCGCGGTTCTCGGCCTGGAACTGATACGTGCCCTGCAGCGGTCCGCTCAGTACCCCGGAGTTGACGGGAATGACCTGCACCCGCACCAGGTTGCCGCCAGCAAGATGGCTGACGTCAAACTGGACATCATGACTCCTTTCGGCACCGTCCACGCCCATATTCCAGGTGTTGCCAGCGTCAAAAAGGACGAGGAAGTTGTACCAGCTGGGATTCTCAGTAATGGTCCACTCAAAGGTCAGCGGATCGCCGTACGTGAATACGTCCCCCGAAGTCGGGCTGGTGACTGTTACCGGAAGCGGCACGGTGTTCGTACCCGTAATCGTCACGTCCCCGATGACAATCTCCAGTTCGATTGCCTCACCTGCACGGAGCGGAGCGTCCAGGGTTCCCTGATGGATGGCGCTGCCTTCAGGCAAGCTGGTGCTGCCGCCACCATTGACGGTAATGACGGCGTCTGGCACAGCCGTGGCTGTGCTGGTGTCTCCGCCGGTCACTTCTTTCAGCTCCACGAAGAAACCCGTGCCCCCGGCAGCGAAGTTGCCGGCGCGCACCTGGTAGGTCAGCTCCAGCTCGGGCTCAGGTTCGGGCTCCGGCTCAGAATCAGCAGCCCGACTGCAGGCAGCCAGCAGCAGCGCAGAAGCTGTAAGCGCGAGACCATACTTGAATTTCAGCGACATGGCAATCTCCTTGTGGCCGCCC
>CAZPLV010000172.1:0-4416 GCA_964587295.1 uncultured bacterium | reverse complement strand
TGACTGGGCTCCGGTCGGCGAGTACTGCCCCTGATTCAGTCGTTGGCTGCAGGTAAAGCCTCTGCTGGCCCGGCAACCGGTGGTCTGGACTCATCCAGCCGGACCACCGCCACGCCGGCCAGCAGCAAGACGCCGCCCAGCAGCTGAATGGCCGCCGGCAGTTCCGACAGCAGCAGCCACGCCCACACGACCGCAAACAGCACCTCGGACAGGCCCACGAACGAGGCCAGCTTCGAGCCGAGCCGTCTGGTGCCGGCGATGCCGCTCAGGTAGGCGAACGACGCGGCCACAACGCCGAGCAGGGCCATGTCGAGCCACCACGGCACGAGCTGACCGGCCAGCAGGACCGGATTGGTGTTCCATTCCACGTTCACCAGGCCGATGGCACCGGCAATGAGCAGCGCAAGGGCACCCACCGCCAGGCCACCGGCAGCCAGTGCAACCGGCGGGATTCTGTGACTGTCATCCGCTGACAGGATGAAATACGTGGCCAGTCCGGTTGCGGCCAGCAGGCCCCACATGACACCGATCGGGTCCACCTGCACGGCCCCGAAGACGTCCAGGATCAGCAGCAGGCCGGCAATTGTGATGGCAGCACCAATTATCGTGAGTGGCCGCGGCCGCTGACCGTAGCGCAGCCACAGCCACAGCACAACCAGGATCACCCCGGAGAATTCGAGCAGCAGCGCTATCGCCACGGACAGCCGCTCAACCGCCAGGAAGTACGCCAGCTGAGTGCCCGCCACCGCGATGAGGCCGAACAGCAGCAGCGCCGGCCAGCCTTTCTTCAGCGTGTGCCAGCGGCCCCGCATGGCAATGGCAGCCGGAATGAGCAGCATCACCGCGCCGATCCCCACCCGCCAGGTCACGGCAGCTGCGGGGGACCAGCCGGCCAGCAGCAGGCCCTTGGCAAGTGCCCCTGAAGTTCCGAACGCGGCTGACGAGAAGATGGTCAGCAGCAAACCTGTAAGCAATGTTCTGTTCATTGGTGGTGCGCCTGTTTCGGCAAAACCCTCTGCCCTCGTGCGTATTGTATGCCCGGGCGCACGGCTTTTGCTAACCCGCATCATTCACGCCTGGACCGTGAGACAATTGCAGCATGTCGAAACTCACAGTGTATGGTTACCGGTTATTTGCCGCCGCAGCGATGCTGCTAGCATCAGGCATGCCGGTTGCTGCCCAGCCAGAACCTGCGGAGCCGCAGGAAATCCAGCTTGTGGCCGTCCAGATGACCCTGGACCTGGCTGACTTCTGGAGCTACGAATCATTTGAGGCAAAAATTCGTGAACAGATGGACGCAGCCACCGCTGACCTGAATCCGGAGCTTGAGACACTCATCGTCTTCCCCGAGGACGTGGGCCTGATGCTGGTCGTACAGGGCATGGAATCACGGCTGGCCGGAATCGAGTCCATTGAGGAGGCAATCAGCACCGCCGTCAGTTCGCATGCACTGGCGCTCGCCTGGACCCGGCTCATCCGCTGGAAATCCTGGGTGCCGGCACTGTTCCTCAACAAAAACCGGCTGATCGCCGAAACGTACTTCGGCGTGTTCTCAGACATGGCCAGTGAGTACGGCGTGCACATCGTGGCCGGCTCGGTGGTGCTTCCGCCCTACCGGATCACGGATGGTGTGGTGGAGTGGGAGCGCGGCCCCAGCAGCCACAATGTCCACAACACCTCCTACCTGTTCGGTCCGGACGGACTGGTGATCGGCAAGCAGGACAAGGTTGAGCTGATTGAACTCGAGCTTGACGGTGCGCTGAACCTGAAACCGGGCAGTATTGCGGACCTGCAGGTGTTCGACACGCCGCTCGGCAGGATAGGCATAGCCATCTGCCTGGACGCTTTCGACGACGCAATCGTTGCCCGCCTGACCGAACTTGACGCGCAGATTCTGGTGCAGCCTTCAGCCAATCCGGGCGAATGGAGCGAGTGGCAGCAGACTGACTGGCTGCGCAGCTCTCACCAGCGCGTCGCCGTCGAACAGCAGTTTGCCTACGCCATCAACCCCATGCTGAACGGACCGCTGTGGGACATCGACTTCTACGGCCAGTCCGGCATCGTGGCGGCTGATGGCTCGGCAGCGGAACCGGGTTACAGCCTGCTGGAACCGACTGGCGGCTTTCTGAGCGTGGCCACTTCTGACACCAGCGAGGAAGTGCTGAGCGTGACCGTCATCCATCCGGATCATCTGGACTGATGAGTCCGCAGCCGCTCAAGGAAGTTTACGAGCCGGTAACAGGGGTCGCTGCCGCGCCGAGTGTGGTGCTGGAACTGAACAGTGCCGACCAGGTGCCGCAACTGACCGGGCCGACTCCCCCGGCCAGCGTGTTGCTGAGACTGGACAGTGAGCTCAACGTCATCACTTCTGACGGCAGCGTCCTGCGGACACTGACCGACGCCCTCGAGCGGCTCTGCGCGCGCGTGATACCGGCGTTCGCCGTTACTGACGGGGAAACCGCCACTGCCCTCAGCAACTGGCTGGAACAGCAGGACATCATCGACTGCTTCGTCGTTTCAGCCCAAAGCGAGCTCATCAGCCAGGTGAAGAGTTCCCACGCGCTGATCCGCGGCGTGCTTGATTGCCGGTCCTGGCCCGAGCGGGAGCTGCTGGAACTGAGGCGGGAAGCCAACCGTCATCAGGCTCGTGTTGTGCTGGTCCGTCAGGCCCGGGCCGACCGGGAGACGGTCAGCAGGCTGCAGCGGCTGCTGATGACGGTGTGGATTGCCGGTGACGGCTCAAGCGGGCACCGCCGGGCTGATCAGTTCAATCTGGTGGCCACCGGCGCGAACGCGATTGTGACGGAACATTCCGATGAACTGATTGACCTGCTGCAGAGCGCCTTTCCGGCCGAGCGGCCGACGTTGCTGCGCAGACCACTAGTCATCGGCCACCGCGGCATTCCGTTCCTCGCTCCGGAAAACACGCTGGCCGGCGCCCTGCTCGCCTATGAGCACGGCGCAACCATGATCGAGTCGGACATTCACCTGAGCAGCGACGGCGAGGTGATCATCCATCACGATGATTCGCTCGACCGGACCACCACCGGTTCAGGTGCACTGAGTGAGCTGAGTGCCGCTGAACTGTCGGAACTGAAGGCCAACAGTCAGTTCCCGGCGGAATTTCCGGATGCCGGCATCCCCACCCTGCGTGAGTACCTGCAGGCGTTCCGGGACCTGGACGTTGTGCACGTGATCGAAATCAAGTCCGCCGATCCGGCACTGCCAGCGAAGGCCGCCGCGCTCGTTGAGGAATACGGGGCGCTGGACCAGGTGGTGTTCATCTCGTTTCATGCCGAGCAGCTGAAACGGCTGCAGGATGCCCTGCCGGGCATGTCAACCGGTTTCCTGACCCTGGGTCTGACCAGCGAACAGGAACCGCTCGACAGCGTGCAGCGCGTGCTGGAAACGGTTCAGCCGCTCAACTCGACCTACAACCCGTTTGTGATGGGGCTCGGTCCCGCCTTCGTCAAGGCCGCCCGGCACCGCGGCATCACCATCTGGCCCTGGACCTTCAAGGACCAGGAGTCATTCACGGACATGCTGCTGGCCGGCACCGGCGGCCTGACGACGGATGCAACCCACCTGTCGGGCCAGTGGGCCGTGGGCCTGAACAGCCCGGAGTCAGTTACGGTCGTGGTCGGTGAATCAGTCGGGCTGAGTGCCAGCGCGGAGCTGCAGGACCGCTCCGAAATGAATGTGAGTCCGGAGATTTCCATCCTGGAAGGCGCGGAGCATGTGAGTGCCGACGGTGCCACGCTGAGCGGGATTTCCGCCGGTGAGGCGTGGGTGACGCTGCGCTGGTGGCAGGCTGTTACTGACGCGAAAGGCTACTACGTGTACTCGCCGGCTGTCCGGATTGAGGTTGGTGACGCTCAGGCAAGCGGCTGAATCTGTCCGCTTCAGTCGAGCCTGAAACCGCCCGAGCGTGTCTCGACCTGCAGGATCGGCCCGCCGCTGCCGGAAGAGCCACTCATCCTGTTGCGGCTGCCGGAGCTGATAGCCAGGCCGTAACGGTCGGCGACATTCCAGCTGCCGGAGCTGCCGTCAAAGTCCACCCGGAACGGCTGGGGCACCCGGTCGAAACTGACGTTCACGCCGCCGGAACGTGCCGACAGGTTCCAGTCAGCAAGCATGGTGCCGGCCTCAAGGTTCATCCTGCCGGAGCGCACCGAAGCGGTCACGGCTGCACCGCTCAGGCCTGTTGCCGTTATGCCGCCGGAGCGGGCTTCGAGCGTGTACGTCCGCGCTTCGGTTGCCTCAAGGGTCAACCCGCCGGATCTGGTCATGGCGTGCAGGTCACCCGAAATCCGGGAATTGCGGATGCTCAGCCCACCGGAACGGGCTTCCACCTGTGCGTCACCGGCCACGCTCAGATTGCTGAGACTGGCCTGGCCGGAGCGGACGGTCAGATCC
>CAZPLV010000171.1:0-4424 GCA_964587295.1 uncultured bacterium | reverse complement strand
CCTGGTCAGCCAGGTAGTCGCCGCCCTTGATGGTGTCGAACGCGTGCCATTCGGCGTGGTCCTCGGTCACGTTACCGAGTGCCGCGCCGACGCCACCCTGCGCCGCACCGGTGTGCGAGCGGGTGGGGTAAAGCTTGCTGATTACCGCAACGCTGACACCCGGGTGCTGCGCGGCGTAACGGGCCGCCATGAGGCCGGCGCCGCCAGCGCCAACCACGATGACGTCAAACCTGTGTGCTCTCTTCATGAAATCCAGCCATTCAGCAGTGAAGCGACTTCGTCGTACTGCGAGTAATCAATTCCCCAGAGGGAGATGAGTCCGATGATCATGACCAGGATGGTGATTCCCCACAGGACCAGCTTGCCGACCATGCGGCGCCCGGCCTTCGGGTTGTAGTCCTCGATGCTGTAGCGCAGTCCGTTGGCGCCGTGCAGCAGGCCCAGAATCAGCAGGGCGGTATTGAACAGCTTGATCCAGGGGATGGAGAGGCGGCTGGTCACGTACTGGAAGTCGACATCGGCCACGTTGATCATGATGTTGTTCATGACCAGGTGGGCAAAGACCAACACCACCATGAGCAGGCCGGAGACCCGCATGAAAATCCACCAGAACAGTTCGCTGTTGGTGCTGTATGACTGGCGTGCCTCAGCGAGTGTGCGTGGGCGTTCCTTTGTGGCCATCAGTTGCCCGCCAGACCCATGTCAGCCAGGATTTCCGGCACGATCTTGATGCTGAAGGCAATGAAAATAAGTACTGAAAGTACCATCACCATGTACCAGAGCTGACGCTGGAACCTGACGCCCCAGCCGGTGAAATCCATGAGGATGATGCGGAGCCCGTTGAGCGTGTGATAGGTGACTCCCGCACCAAGGGCCAGCAGACCCAGGCGGAACGGCCAGGCGTGGAACATTACCATCGCCCGGTTGGCCACTTCAGGGCCAAACATCGCCAGGCTGATGTTCACCACGTGGATGAGCAGGTATACGGCAATGGCGATGCCGGATACCCGGTGCAGCAGGAATGCCCACTGCCCCTCTCTGCCTCGGTACATGCGAAACCTCCTTGCAGGCGCAGCTTTCTGCCTGCGTTACTGATGTCGGCATCCTACCATGAGAGCTTACTTATGCCCTTATGCTTGTCCGCATGGCAAGACGCAGATTACTTGCATTCGACCTCGACCAGACGATAGTCACAAACGACCACCAGCTGCCCCCGCCGGTGCGCGACGCGATTTTCCGCGCGCGTGACGCGGGCCACCTGGTTGCCGTCCTGACCGGCCGTCCTCACGCCACCGCACTGCCCATACTGGAGCAGCTCAAGATCCGCAGCCACTTCAGCGTCAATCACGGCGCCCTTGTTTTCGGAGCCGAGGACCAGATCCTCAGGCGCGTGCGCCTGCCCTGGGATGACGTTGTGAAGGTGCTCGACCCCGAACTGGTGGTCGACGGCCTGGAATACTCGCTCGTCATCGACGACACCCTGTACGTACGTCAGCCGGATGATTCCCGCTGGAAGTGGGCCCACACCAACAACCGCAACGTGTCCAGCTTCAGTTTTGAGCTGAAACAGGACGCCGACAAGGTCGTCTTCAGCGCCGAGTCAGACCCGTTCCATCCGGAAAGCAGCGAGCTGCTGAGCCTGGCGGAGATGCTCGAGGAGCAGATCCTGACCCGGCATCCGCACCTGGTCACCTACCTGTGGAACAACGGTTACCTCGAAGTGACCAGCCAGGGCTCCGACAAGGGCACCGCCCTCGAGCTGCTGTCGAGGGAACTCGGCGTGGAACGCGAGGACACCGTAGCCTTCGGTGACGGCCTCAACGACCTGACCATGCTCGGCTGGGCCGGCCACTCTGTGGCAGTCGGTCCGCACGCCCACGAGCGCGTACTGGCCGTGGCTGACGAGCACATCGCCCCACCCGAGGAAGGCGGCGTGCGCGACTGGCTGGAGAGCAACCTGGGCGTCTGAGCCTTGCCATCCGAACGGTGGCGGCAGGCACCTTTGCCGTCACCGCCCGGACCTAATATTGCCGGCAGGAGGCAATGACAATGGCAAACAGCACCAGCAAGTCGACCACCAGCAAATCATCCAGCAAGAAAAGCAGTGGCTCGAAGGCCAGGAGCAGCGCCAGCAAAAAGGAAACCATGGTGCAGTTCAGCACCGAGCTTGATATGGCTGCGGATACGCGCAGCCAGCTGATTGAGCGGCTGCAGCAGCACATGGCTGACAACCATGAGCTGTACGACCAGACCAAGGTGGCCCACTGGAACGTGAAGGGCCCCAATTTCTGGCAGCTGCATCAGCTGTTTGATGAACTTGCCGAGATGATTCACCCTTACATCGACATGATGGCTGAACGCATCACCCTGCTGGGCGGGTTCGCCAAAGGCACCAGCCGGCAGACGTCTGAAGCCACCACCATCGAGGAATTTCCGGACGGTCCGCAGGACGGCGAGACTTACCTGCGTGAACTGCAGGCGCGCTTTGCCGCCCACGCCGACAACAGCCGCAAACACGCCGAGGCTGTGGCCGAGGACGATCCCTCCAGTGAGGACCTGTTCATCGAGGTGTCACGCACCGTCGACAAGGCCCTTTACTTCATCGAAGCGCACCTGCAGGGCTGACCGCAGCCAGGAACTCCTGGCGCGTGCGGGCGTCGTCGCGGAAACTGCCGCGCATCACACTGGTGATTGTGCGCCCGCCCTGTTTTTCCACACCGCGCATCATCATGCACAGGTGTGAACCTTCGACAACCACACCGACACCGAGCGGAGTGAGCGTCTCCAGCAGCTGATCGGCAATCTGGGCGCTCAGCCGCTCCTGCACCTGCAGACGGCGGGCGAACACGTCCACCAGGCGGGCGAACTTGGACAGGCCCAGGATACGGCCGTCCGGGATGTAGCCGATGTGTACCTTGCCGAAAAACGGCAGCATGTGGTGCTCGCACAGGGAGTAGAACTCGATGTCGCGCACAATAATCATCTCGCTGCCGGGTGCCTCGAACAGGGCGCCGTTGAGCAGCTCACTGATGCTGGCCTCATAGCCGCTGGTAAGGAAAGCCAGTGACCTGGCGACACGCTCCGGTGTTTTCAGCAGTCCTTCGCGTTCCGTGTCTTCGCCAAGCAGTTCCAGCTGCTGCCTTACAAGCGCCTGAAGCGCCGAATCACCTTCAGTACGGGAATCCATGATGGCGCAGTCTAGCAGGAGGCCTGCCTGCGCCGCTGTTCAGGGCTGACCGGGGCTCAGGCTTCGAAACCGTCGTCGCTGCTCAGATCGTCTGTGAAGGCATGGACTTCCATGACTTTTCTGGCGACCAGAATCGGGCAATCAGTGCGTGCCGCGAGTGCCAGTGCATCCGAGGGGCGCGAATCAAGTTCAATTTCTATTCCGGCGCGCAGCAGCACAACCTGGCCGAAGAACGTGCCGTCATCCAGGTCGGTGATTTCCACCCGTGCAACGCTGGCTCCAAGCATCTGGATCATGCTGAGCATCAGGTCATGTGTGTGGGGCCGGTCCGGTTCCTCGCCCGACCGGGCAGAAACAAGCGACATGGCCTGCAGGTGGTCTATGACTATCGGCAGGATTTCATCTTCGACCGTCCGGAGCAGCACCAGGAAATGACTGCCTTCACCTGACATGGCAATGTCCTCGATCACAGCTTCAATCATTGGCACCAGCTTAGCCGCTGTTCGTGAGTAACGTGGTTCGGCGGCCCTTAAGGACCCTGAGCATCCGCAGTAACGGACGCCGGTCAGTTAAGCTGACGCAATGTACGAGAGCGTCATCGGGCTCGAAGTCCACCTGGCACTTAACACCAACAGCAAACTCTTCTGCGGCTGCCCTGCGGATTCATTCCAGGCTGAACCGAACCAGAACACCTGTCCGGTCTGCCTGGGCCTGCCGGGCACACTGCCCCAGCCGAACCGCGCGGCTGTCGAGAAAGCAGTCATGTTCTCACTGGCCGTAGGCTGCGAAGTGCCGGCTGAGACACGCTTCCAGCGCAAGCATTACTTCTATCCGGACGCTCCGAAGAACTACCAGACGAGCCAGGGTGACGGTCCCGTTGGCGAGCACGGCCGCATTGAGCTGCCCAGTGGCCGGGTTATCGGCATCACCCGCTGCCATCTTGAGGAAGACGCCGGCCGCAGCGTGCACCCGGCCTACGCCGAACACAGCCTCATCGATCTGAACCGTGCCGGCAGCGCCCTCATCGAAATGGTGACCGAACCGGAAATCCGCACCCCTGAAGAAGCGCGTGAGTTCCTGGAGCTGGTTCGCGCAATAGCCCAGTCCCTGGGCGTGTCCGAGGCGTCACCCGAGGAAGGCAAGATGCGGGCGGACGTGAACGTGTCGCTGCGCCGGCCCGGAGAGCCCCTGGGCACCAAGGTGGAAGTCAAGAACCTGAACAGCTTCCGCAGTGTGG
>CAZPLV010000170.1:0-4501 GCA_964587295.1 uncultured bacterium | reverse complement strand
TGCTGTCCTGCTCCACCGCCGGATGGCCCAGGCCGCGGGCAGTGACGAGGCCCTCGACCGGGTGGCGCAGTTCGGCTATGCGCTGCTGGCGGACCTTGACCGCGTCAACCAGCTCCTGCCGTTCGAACGGTTTGGTCAGGTAATCATCCGCGCCGAGCGTCATGCCCTGGCGGACGTAGGAGCGGTCCTCGAGTGCCGTCAGGAACAGGAAGGGCACCGAGCGCAGTTCGGGTATCTCGCGTACGCGCTTGTAGAAATCAAAGCCGCTCATGCCCGGCATTGACACGTCCGAAACGATGACGTCGGGCCGCAGACCGTCATTGAGGTCGTCGACCGCGTCACGGGGATCGTCAAAAGGCAGCACGCTGAAACCCGCTCCGCTCAGTGTGAGCTCCACGACCTTCAGCACCCCCAGATCGTCGTCCACAACCATCACCAGGCTTGCCGTCATTTGTCCAGTGTACGACCTGCGGCGAATGCAGGGCATGAAATATCTGATGCCCGCTGCTGCCCAGCCGGATTTTGCCGGGTTCTGCTAGGCTTTGGTGCATATGGAGAGCAGGAGTCCTGCCAAACCGCGACCGCGGCGCGAGCTGGTGATGGCCGCCGTACAGCCGCTGGTCACGCCGCTGGTGCGCGTGCTGGCGCGGCTGCGGGTCAATCCCCTGTGGATCGTTGCCGCCCACGCGCTGTGCGCCACTACAGCGGCTGTGTTCATCGTGCTCGGCTCCGCATGGTGGCCCTGGGCCGCCCTTTTGCTGCTGCTGCGGATGCTGCTGGATAACATCGACGGCGGGGTGGCCCGCGCCAGCAGCCGGGTGACCCAGGCCGGCAGGTACTTCGACACCGGCCTGGACCTGCTCACCAACCTGCTTCTGTTCGCGGCACTGGCCACGACCAGCAACGTGATCACGGCGCTGCTCGCGTTTCTGGTGCTCACCTTCCTGCTGTCACTTGACTACAACCTGGAGCGGCTCTACCTGGAGCAGCGCCAGGGCAGCCGGCCGGAAATGCCCGTCGCGCCGGCGCCCGGACCAGCTGCCATACTGCTGCCCTTCCGCAGGCTGTACTCACTGCTGCTAGAACCGCAGGACCGCTTCATCGAACAACTGGAGAAACGCCGCTTCCGGCGCCTGTCCGGCCGCACTTTCGAGAGCGCGCCACTGGACGAGAGGCTCGCCTGGTTCGACCTGTTCTCCACTGCCTCACTGGTGAACCTCGGCCTGAGCACCCAGACGATTCTGCTGGCCCTGCTGCTGTTCATCGGCTTCCCCGGGGTGTACCCCACCCTGGTGCTGCTGCAGGGCGCGCTGATTGTGCTGGTGCAGCTATGGCGCAGCCAGCGGTTCAGGACTTACCTGCAGGTGGCGGTGACCGGTGCCGGCTGAGATTCCCAGCGGTGCTCTGGTGACCGGCGCCAACCGGGGCGTGGGCCGGCGGCTTGCGCTGCTGCTGGCGGAGCTGGGTCATGACGTTGTCATCAACTACCGCTCCCGCAAGGAAGAAGCGGAGCAGGTGGTCAAAGAGGCCAGGGAGTTCGGCGTGAACGCGTTTGCCGTGCAGGCGGACGTGAGCGTTGACGCCGAGGCAGCCGGGCTGGTGGCTGAGGCCGAACGGCTGACCGGCGGGCTGCAGGTGCTGGTGAACAACGTCGGCAACTACCATCACGGACCGCTGGCCGAACTTGATGACGAAACGTTCCGCAGCATGATTGACAGCAACCTGATGAGCACCTTCCACACCTGCCAGGCCGCGGCGCCCCTGATGGCGGAACGCGGCGGCGGCCGCATCGTGAACATCGGTTACGCGGGCGCCGAGCAGCTTATGGCCCGGCCCGGAATCGTGGCTTACCAGATCGCCAAGACCGGCGTGATTCTCTACAGCCGTTCGCTCGCCAAGGTGTACGCGGGCCGGGGCGTGACGGTGAACGTGGTCAGCCCGGGCGTGCTGGAAAACAGTGACACCTTCCCGCCGCTGGCGGAAGTACCCGCCGGACGCTTCGGCAGCCTGGATGAACTCGCGGGCGCGGTGCGCTACCTGATGGGTGACGAGGCGGCTTACGTGACGGGCGTGACCATCGAGGTTGCCGGCGGATGGAACCTGTGACGTCCGGACGCTGCTGTATTGTGTACGCGTGCCAGCAAGTGAGGGAATTCCAAGAAGATGAGCAACAGCCAGAACGCACTTTTCGGTGAGCCTGTGCCCCCTGCCGGGCTGAAGGAACAGAACGGCAAGTCCGTCACGATGATTGACGGGCACGCCCTGGCTTTCCGCAGTTATTACGCAATCAAGGGCCTCAGCAACTCGCGCGGCCGCAGTGTCAACGCCGTCTACGGCTTCCTGCGTTCCCTGCTGCGCCTGCTGGCTGAGGACAGCGACGGTGACTCCACCATCGTGGCGTTTGACGCACCAGAGAAAACTTTCCGGCACGAGCAGTACGAGGATTACAAGGCGGGCCGGGCGCCCACGCCGCAGGACCTGCCGGAGCAGATTGACACGATCCGCCGGGTGGTAGACCTGCTCGGCCTTTACCGCATCGAGGTACCCGGCCTGGAGGCTGATGACGTGCTCGGCACGCTGGCCACCAAATGCGCCGCCGACGGCTACCGGGTCGAAATCGTTACCAGCGACCGGGACGCCTACCAGCTGGTGAGTGAACACATCAAGGTACGCGGCCTGGATAAGACCGAGCAGATCGGTCCCGCTGAAGTGCTGGAAAAGTACGGCGTGAGCGTCGAACAGTGGGTTGACTACCGCGCGCTGATCGGCGACGCGAGCGACAACATTCCCGGCGCCAAGGGCGTCGGACCTGTCGGCGCCAGCAAACTGCTGCAGCGCTACGGCACGCTTGATTACGTGCTGGACAACCTCGATACGGTTGAACCGGCGGGCACCGCGAAGAAAATCCGGGATTCGCTCGAGGCTGTCAGGTTCTCGCGCGAGCTGAGCCGCATCGTGGTTGACGCCGACCTGGAATGCGACCCGCCCGCCTGGGCCCAGCAGAACGTGCAGCGCGACGAACTGAAGGAACTGCTGCTGGACCTGGAATTCCACTCCATCCTGATGGAGCTGGACCTGAACGAGCAGGTGCGTTACGAGGATGCTGCCTGGCCGCCCTCGTTCAGCGAACGCAGCGTCGGCTTCGTGCTGGACGACCCCAGCGCACTGCTGGCCGAGTCAACCGGCATTGCCGTGGCCGGCAGCGGCAAGGTGGCTGAGTCCCCGGACACCG
This sequence comes from uncultured bacterium, assembly GCA_964587295.1. Taxonomy (GTDB): domain Bacteria; phylum Deinococcota; class Deinococci; order Deinococcales; family Trueperaceae; genus CALDPK01. The sequence goes on along the minus strand of CAZPLV010000170.1, from coordinate 1,269 downwards.
CTGCAGCGCTGCTGGAGCTGCAGCAGAACACTGAGATCAACGCGGTGGACGCGAAGGCACTGGTTGTGTGGGCTTCCGCGCAGGGGGTGCAGCTGGAGCCGGGTGATGACCCCTTACTGATGACGTATGTACTTGACCCGGCAGTTGCCCAGCCGCTCAGCGCCGTGCAGCACTTCGGCGCCGGCCTGTGGGGCGACGACGCCCGCACCCGCGCCATTGCCACCGCCGAGCTGCTCAAGAAGGTACCCGAACGGCTGACCGGCCCGGTCCGTACCGTGTACGAAGACATCGAGAAGCCCCTGCAGCGGGTGCTTGCCGACATGGAAATCACCGGCGTGCTGGTGGACGAACAGCTGCTGCACGCGCAGTCAGAATCACTGGGCCGGCGGCTGGAGGAAATCCAGGCGCAGGTGGGCGCGATTGCCGGGGACCCGGACATGAACATCATGTCGACCCAGCAGGTGGCCGCACTGCTATACGACAGGCTGGAACTGCAGGCGGGCCGCAAGACCGCCAGCGGCAAGCGCTCAACCGCAGTCAGCGTGCTCGAGGGCCTGCGCGACCAGCATGAGGCCGTGCAGCTCATCCTGGATTACCGGGAGCTCAGCAAACTGAAGGGCACCTACCTGGATCCGCTGCCGAAACTAATCAGCAAACGCACCGGCAGGATCCACACCACCTTCAACCAGACGGTGGCTGCCACCGGGCGCCTGTCCTCCACCAACCCGAACCTGCAGAACATTCCCATCCGCACGGAACTGGGCCGGCAGATCCGCAAGGCGTTCATTGCCGCGCCGGGCCATTGCCTGCTGAGCGCGGACTACTCGCAGATTGAACTGCGGGTGCTGGCCCACATCGCGGATGAACCCGAACTCATAAGCGCATTCCAGGAGGGGCAGGACATTCACCGGGTGACTGCCGCGCAGGTGCACGGAGTCGAACCGGACGCCGTGACGTCCGACATGCGCCGGGTCGCCAAGGTCATCAACTTCGGCGTGCTCTACGGCATGTCCGCCCACCGGCTCACCCGCGAGCTGGGCATCGACTACCGCAGCGCCGAGGCGTTCATCAACACCTACTTCGAGCGCTACCCGAACGTGCGCCGCTACATCGACGACACGATTGCCTTCTGCCGCACCAACGGTTACGTGGAGACGCTGGCCGGCCGCCGCCGGGTCATTGCCGACATCCGTTCGCCGGACCGGCAGACGCGCGAGTACGCCGAGCGCATGTCGTACAACATGCCCATCCAGGGCACGGCGGCGGACG
>CAZPLV010000169.1:0-4523 GCA_964587295.1 uncultured bacterium | reverse complement strand
CTGGAGTGCGATTTGTACTCCACGTCCATCTCATCCAGTATGTCCAGCATGGCCTTGGTCTCCAGATCCAGGTCCTTGGCCAGCTGATAAATCCTTACCTTTTCAGACATTCATCCCTCCATCTCATGATGCGGGGAGGCAGCGCTGCTGAGATCCTCCGCAATCCTGGCGGCCTGGGCCCGGAAAAACCGGCCCAGCGCCTTCACGTTCCTGCATTCGGTCCGTCCGCATACCCAGGCACCACGTCCGCCTGCACGGCCCCGGCTCTGATCAAGCTGCCAGAGCCCATCCGGACCGGCATGCAAACGGGTCAGTTCGCCCTGGGGCATTGAGCGGCGGCAGGAGACACAGCGCCTGTGCGGCACGTGCCTCTGCCTGATGGGTCCGGGAGTCAGGATGCGCTGCTCCCTTCCTCTTCGGTGGCAGGTTCGTCAGCCGGAGTTTCGTCCGCTTCCGCGGGCGCTTCTTCCGTATCGGCTGCTGCTGCTTCGCCGGAACCGAACAGTGCGTCAAAGGCTGCCCGGGAACTTTCGCTGGCGACCGGATCCTCGGTCCGACTGGCGGCCGCCTGCATGGCGGCATCCAGGTCACTGACGGATTCGGAGGCAGCAAGGTCAATCTTGTAGCCGGTGAGCTTCGCCGCCAGACGGACGTTCTGGCCGCCCTTGCCGATGGCGAGCGACAGCTGGTCGCTGCCGACCGTCACTTTGGCTTCCAGTTCATCGGTGTCTATCTCGATTAGCCCGACCTTGGCCGGCGAAAGCGCATTGCGGATGAATTCGCGCGGGTTGGGATCCCACATGATTATGTCGACACGTTCACGCTGCAGCTCGGAAGTGACAGCCTGGATGCGACTGCCCCTGTGTCCGATGCAGGCACCGATCGGATCAACGTTGGGGTTAGTGCTGGTTACGGCAACCTTGGAACGCTGGCCGGCTTCACGCGCAATGGCCTTGAGCTCGACCGTACCGTCGTTCACTTCCGGAATTTCCTGCTTCATGAGGTACTCGAGCAGCTCCGGAGCGGCGCGTGACACGAGGATACTAGGGCCGCGTGCCGAAAGTTCGACGTTAACGACGTAAACGCGCAGGCGCATGCCAACCATGTAGCGTTCACCGGGAATCTGTTCCTTGGGCGGCAGAATTGCCTCGCCGCGTCCCAAGTCCACAAACACGTTGCGCTTGTTGTCAGTGCGGGACACTACTGCGGTGAGAACGTCACCGGCACGGTCCTTGTACTCCTCGTAAACGATGGAGCGCTCGGCTTCCCGGATCTTCTGGGTGATGACCTGTTTGGTGGTCTGGATGGCAATACGCGTGAACTGCTCGGTATCGACGGGAAACTCCATCTCCATACCGAGTTCAACGCTGTCATCCAGCTCAAGGGCTTCCTCAAGGGAAATCTCGCGAACCTCGTCAAGTACTTCCTCAACGACTTTGCGGATCAGGAGCACTTCCATCTCGCCCGTTTCCGGATCGATCATCACTTCGACCTCGGAACCAATCTGGATCTTGCTGCTGTAAGCCTGTTCAAGCGCTTCCTCAAACTTGACGAGCAATTCGTCCTTGTTCAGGTTGCGCTCCTGGGCAAGCTGGCCCAGTGCATCGATGAACTCCCTGTTCATGCTTCCACTCTCCTATTCAGTTGTGATGCCGCAGCCTGACTGCGGCAGACTACCTTGGCGAATCCGGCCACTCGGCCAGCCAGGCACCGTCAATCGCGTCGAGCTGCAGTGTCCTGGACTGCCCGTCCACCTCAAAAACCACACCATCAGCCTCAACGCTGGTGATGCGGCCGGTGAACGTTTCTCCGGCCGTGCGGACTTTAGCCAGCAAACCGCTGAAACGCTCGAAATGACGCCTGGTGATCAGCGGCCGCTCAGAACCAGGTGACTCGACTTCCAGCAGGTACGCCGATTCGAACGGATCAATCCGGTCAAGCTCAAGGGCCATGACCTCAGATGCGAGCGACACGTCTTCCATCGAGACAACGGCTTCGTCCTGGCGGTCGATGCGCACCATTACCCGCGCCTTGCGGGACCGGCCGGAACCAGATACCTTGACTTCGAGTACTTCGAAGCCGAGTGGTTCCAGTACATTTCTGGCCTCTGAAACCAGTTCCATGCTACCTCCGCGAGTTCCCCGCACCAACAAAAAAGGCGGGTCCCAGTCAACCCACCCTCTGAGAGGCCGCAGGGTTTTCCCGGGCTGAGCATCCTGCCCGGCATCAGCGTCACTCAGGACGCAAACGCCCACAAGTCTAGCATAATCAGCGGACTGAATGTGCACTCAGGCGTGACCTGTTCAGTCGACCGTAACGGTCAGCTGACGTATGACAACCGAGTGCTGACTGAGCAGCGCCCTCCACTCACCGGCGGATGCCTCAACGTCAGCCGGCAGCGGCACCGTGAAGCGCAATCCGACGGAGTCTGAATCAAGCCAGATGCTTTCCGATGCGGCCTCGCGCCCTCCGGGTGTGAACCACTGGATGGCCAGCCAGCCCTCCTGGGCAACACTGAGTACGCGGACGCTCAGCAGCGGCCGGTCCGCCTGCAGACCCAGGTCGAGCTCAAGCCGGGAACGGACTTCCGGCGGCTGCGCCTCGAGCAGCGGCGGCAGGTAAAGCGGACGGCAGGCAGACAGCAGCGCCAGTATCAGCAGCAGGGCCAGCCTGACTCTCACAGCGCCTCCGGCAGAAGCAGCGCTGCGGCCAGCGCGACCGGGGCAGTCTCCGCACGCAGTATGCGGGCGCCGAGCCTCACCCCTGTGCTGCCGGCTTCTGCAAGCTGCGCGATTTCACTGTCGGAAAAGCCACCCTCCGGTCCGGTGAGGATGTTTACCGCCCCGGCGCCATCAGCAACTGATCCGGCAACGGTTGAGCTGGCCCGTGGATCCGCATGCAGGCAGGGACCTTCAAGCTCACTGAGCAGCACGTTCAGCTGCACCGCCCCATGGACTTCAGGTACGACCGCACGGCCGGACTGTTTGGCCGCTTCAGCAGCCACGCGCCGGAGCCGGATGAGCTTCCGTTCCGAAAGTTCACGCACGTCCGAGTGCCGGCCGACAAACAGCCGGAACTCCACAACACCCAGTTCCGTGCCCATCCTGATCACGTCACTGAGTTTGTCACCCTTCAGAAGTGCGACACAGCAGGTGATGGCCAGGGACGCTTCCACAGTTGCGGGCGCAGGTTCGGACAGGTCCAGGCTGACCCTGCCCGGTTCAACCGCTGTCACCACACCGTTCGCCTCGAGACCGTCTCCGTCAAACGCCTGTACCTGCTGACCGGGTTTCACGCGCAGCACCCGGGCCAGATGCTCCGCCCCGGCACCGCTCACTGTCAGGTTGCCCTGAACAAGGTTTCTGATGAGTACCCGGTGAACCCGCATCAGCCTGCGTCGACAGTTGCCCTGAAACTGGCCCAGTCACCACGGTCCAGACGGAAAATCTGACTGAACTGACTTCCCTCGGCCAGTGCCTCTTCCACCCCCGCAGCCTGTTCCTGCATGATGCCGCTCAGCAGCAGCAGTCCCCCGGGGACCAGGTGATCTACGTAGGCCGGCAGCAGCTGCAGGTGCAGAGCAGCGAACAGGTTGGCCACCAGCACGTCAAAGCGCGCCTCCGCCCTGAACAGTGGTGCTTCGCCCACGGGCCATTCATTCACCGGATGTCCCGTGACAGGGTCGACGGCGAAAGGATCCCGTCCCCTGAACTCGCCAAGCGTCGCCCATTCAAAACGGGCCCTGGACCGGTTGAGAGTGGCGTTCTGCTTCGCAACCCGGACTGTGGCCTCATCATTGTCAATTCCGACCACACTGTGTGCGCCAAGCAGATCCGCGGCGACGGCAAGGATGCCCGAACCGGCGCCGACATCCAGGATGGTCCTGTCAGTCAGGTCCAGTTGTGCCAGCATTTCGACAAGCGAGCTGGTTGTCTCGTGATGCCCCGAACCGAACGCCATTCCGGGGTCCAGCCAGAGCGGCTTCTCTCCGTGCTGCAGCTCAAGCGTCTGGTGTGTTGGCGCAATAATCAGCGGCGGTATCCGGACGGCTCCGACTTCCTCGTAATAACGCGCGACATAGTCAATGTCGGGCGCCTGGCTCCACTCACCCTCAAGCGGGAGTTCGGTTTGTGCGTCAAACCAGGCAACCAGCCAGCCGTCCTCCTCGGAAATGCCGGTGCAGCCGTGGTCCCACAGTATCGCTGCCTCGGCACCTTCCAGGCCGTGTTGTGCGCGCGTGCGGAAGATCAGGCTCATGCAGCGGCAGCTTCCTCATCGCGGGTGATTATCTCGAAACCAAGGCGCTGGCCCTCAGCCAGGTAAAAGTCGATGTCAGCACTCCGGGTGGTTGCACCGAGCGACGCCCGGTCGAATGAGCGCGTGGCGGTCATGATCATCGTTTCAGCCATGCAGGCGGGCACCATGCCCTGACCGAAATGAACATCGACAACACCTGTATCCATCGAGCCTGGCGGACGGACCACCCCACCGGGAATCACATGCACGCCCGGCACCTGGCGCAC
>CAZPLV010000168.1:1281-4584 GCA_964587295.1 uncultured bacterium | reverse complement strand
GATCTGCACCAGGTCATCGGGGTACTTCTCCGCACTGGCGAAGTCCAGCGCGTTCCACGAGGACGGGTTGCGGTTTGCCGAAAGGTAGAACTTGCCAGTGCCGGGCTCGATGATGAGGTAGTACCCATCCAGGTTCGCCACCATCGTGGCGCCGGGAAAGTCCTCATCCGTGATCGGGCTCACCGTGGAGCCGTCATAGACAAAGCCATTGGTATCGGCCACGACCATGATGTTCGTCTCATCGCAGGCCATCGACACCCGGCTGCTGCCGGGGATCGTGCCAAGCAATGACCCGGTGCCATTGGAGGCCACGCGGTAAAGCCCGTTGCCAGACACGACATAGGGGCTGCCGTTGCGGGAGATCATCCCGCGAAACGGTCCGCTGCCTACCGTGCCGAACGCCTCGATGCCATAGCAGCCCATCACCCCGGCGAGCGTCTTTGCTCCCGGCGGTGCAGGCTCAAGGTAGGCGTTGACCAGTTCCTGCGCCGAGAATGGCAGGCTCGCATGCCGATAGGACATGCCGCCGAACTGGATCTGCATCAGAAATACTCGGACCTTGCGGGGGTGGAAACGTACTTCTCTGCCAGCGCCCTGCGAACCTGCCTTTCCGCAATAGAGGGCTGCGGGAGGTCCAGCGCGCCCATCTGCAACAGTTCAGCGGCCTTCTGCGCAGGAACGCCAAACGGCCGTGCGCAAAGGTGCGCGACCATCAGCACGACTGACTGCGCAACATCATCAGGGATGTCGTCGGTGACATCCCACGACGCAAGGTCGCGCTCCGTCAGCGTTTCGTGCAGCAGCGCGTACTTGGCGGTTACAACCGCGGCGTCTTCAGGGGCGGCAGATTCGCCAGCCGCAAGCACGCCGACTTCCATCAGCACTGCGTCGCGTAGCTCTTGCGGGGTCATGGAGTCTCCAGAAAAGGGCCGGCTGTTACACCGGCCCTCATGGTCACTTCTGCATCACCACGCCGAGATACAGCGTACCGGCAGCGCCGGTCGCCGCTGCAGTCGTGCTGGTCACCGTCACCAGCGTCTTGCCGGCGGTGAATTCGGTCGGAACGCACGGCACGAACGAGCCGACGCCCGTCTGTCCGCCCGTCAGACCAGTTGCCAGGTCCGTGCTTCCGACGGTGATCTTGTGAACCAGCGCAGGCGACACGTTGCCGTCCATGTCGGTCGGCAGGTACATGAACCCGAGGACCTTCCCGTTCGGGATGTAGCCCATCTGCTTCACGTCGGCCAACTGGTTGTCGGTTGTCAGAAACGCCTGCGACAACGGAACGGTGAACATCCCCTCAGCGGGAGCGAACGGGGGATTGCTCCCAGGCGAGCCTGTGGTTTCTCCAGCCATGATTTTCTCCTTGAAAGAAAGAAAGGGGGCCGATCAGGCCCCCTGTGGGTTAGGCGTGCGCGAAGTAGCCGACCGAGACGCCGTTCATCTTCGGCGTGGTGCGATCAGCCGCACCGGCACCGAAGTACAGCTTGTTCACGCAGTCGATCATCTTGATGCCCGCGCCGTTCACCTCGCCGTAGTCGTCGGTGTCGGTGATCATCTTGGAGCGCAGCGCCACGCCATAGCCCAGCGCCTGCGCGCCGACCATGTAAGCGGGAGCCACCGCCACCGAACCACCCGCACCCGGCGTACCGGCCAGCGATCCGATCTCGGGGATCTTCTTGATGATCAGGCCATCGGTGATCAGGTCCCCGCCGGTGAACAGCGGATTGCTCTCACCTGCGGCACGAACCCACGCCTCACGGTTCAGCGTGGCAAGGGCAGTCTGCGCCTGACGGAACAGCTTGCTGCCCATGAACACCACGTACCACTCTTCGCCACCCTTCACCTTGATCGGGCGGATCTTCGGGGAGGCGGCCTCCACCTTGTCGCGCCACAGCTTCAGGTTCGCGTCGTTCACGATGTCGTTGGTGGTATCGAGCTGGCCCAGGTCATCCGAATGGTCAGCGAATGACCCGACGTTGTTGCCGAAGAAGATGCGGTCTGAGTTGTTCGCCAGCCACACGTCCTTGATCGTGGTCTCATCGGCATCGGCATACGCGTAGTGCGTGGTGCCGTCGATGGACATCGAGCCCAGCGCCGTGATGATCCGGTCGCGGAAGTAGGTCTTGAAGTTGTCCTGCAGGATGCTGCGGCGGGCTTCCACCAGGTCGATTGCCGAGAACTGGCGATCCTGCTCGTAGATCGTGACCGCAAAGCGGCTGGTCGCCACCTTCAGGTCAACCGAGCGCAGGCTCATCGGGGTCTCGTAGCCCTTCAGAGTCTGATAGCCAGTGCGAATACCGCTGTTGGCAACGGTCGCGCCCAGTTCGTTCACCAGGAACAGGCGGACGGACTCGCCGGGTCCCTTGGTCAGATCCTCGACAAGCTGGATGGGCGAGCCGTCATCAGCGCCGACGTACTGGCTGAAGCGGTTCTCGCGAATGAAGTCCTTGTAGAAGTCGCGCTGGTACTTCAGTACGCGCGCGTTGTCGGTGAGGGTGGTCGTGGTCATGTGTCACTCCAGATGGGTAGTGGCCATGCCGCAGGCACAAAAAAACCCGCACGATGGCGGGCTGCTTTCGGCCTTGTGACTGCGGTCTAGCCGGATTTGAATCGGACGATGCTGCTGGCGTCCTCGGCATCCGTATCCCTTGCGGGAACGGCACCAGAGGGCTGACGGTTCAGAGAGTCCGGGATGGCATCGCGGGCGGCTTGGGAACTCTTCGCGGCTTCAAGCTCGGCCTTCAGTGCAGCAATCTCCGCATCCTTGGCGGATACGGTCTGCTGCAGCTTGTCGGCCTGAGCCTTGCGAAAGGACGGCGTGTTGGAACCAACGAGATACACAAACTCGCCGGGATCATCGGCCTCCCGAAGCTGCGTGATCAGACCCGGATTGGCATCTGCCAATTCCGAAAACTGCTCTGCCGCCGCCTCGAACTCCTGCCCATACTTGCCAGTCGCGGCCTGCATGGACATCTGGAAGAACCGCTGCTTGACCGGTGCCAGCTTCTGCTCCACCAGGCTCTGCACCACCTTTTCGGGGTCAGTGAAGATGTCCGGTTTCTCAGTGGTCTGGCCCTGACGCAACTGCGCCAGCTCCTGCTCCAACTGCTGTCTCTTCGCTCGCTCGGCCAGTAGCGCCGCAAGCTGTCCAGATGGCTTCTCTGCCGGCTTCTCGACCGGTTTAGCCTCTGGCACCTCAGCCTTTGCTGGCTCTGCTTCCTTCGCCTTGAATCGCCCTGCCTCATCGCGCTCGGCTGCCGGCGTCGCAGCGGCCTGTTCGGCCTCGCCCGTGGGCGCCTC
>CAZPLV010000168.1:0-1181 GCA_964587295.1 uncultured bacterium | reverse complement strand
CCCATCAGCATCTCGAACTGCTCGGCCTGAATGTTCACCGTGTCCTGCGAGCGGGAAATGATGATGTCCACATCCATTTCCGCCACGTTGTTGTCGGTCTTGACCGGCACCTGTGCATCCGGCATCGCAGCGATCTGCTGCAGCACCGCCTGCTTCTGCTCATCAGGGATCTGCTCCTTGGCCAGCTCGCGAGCCAATGCTTCTCCCTTGGTCACAGGCTGGTTCAGACCAACGAACTTCAGGTTGTCCTCATTGTCCGTCACCCGAACCCACATCGGCGCCTTCCAGAACTGCCGCACGCACAGCCACGCAAGGCGGTACATGCGGATCTCCCATGCGTCCACCGCGTCAAACAGCGGCGTCAGCGGCAGCGAGCTTGCCGCCTGGTCGATCTCCTTGGCCCGGCCAGAAGCCCCTGTTGGGTCGGTCATGCCAGAATTGGGCGAACTGCGGGAAAGCGCCGCCTCTGTCTGGACCAACAGGCGCCACTGGCCGTCCGCCTCGGCAAGGTTGTCCTCGATGACCAGGTCCTCGGGAGAACCATTTATCTCGATCACGCCGTCAGGCTTGTGCGCCTCGGCACGAAGCTTGCCGATATTCGTCACCGCGCCCTGCCGCATCTTGATGCGCTTGGCGTTCAGCAGGTGCAGCAGCTTGGAGCGGCGCTTGTTGTGCTCGTCCTGCAAGTCAAGGTCGCGCTGCACCGCCCCGTAGCAGTTGCCGTCCGCGTCCCGATACAGCGCCTGCACCTCGATGTTGCAGGCAGGCTCCCCGCGCTCGTCGATGTACGGGGAGGGCTTCGGGTCTTCCAGAAAGCCGCCCTTGCACCAGCGGCTGAAGTGCCAGACCCCGTCTACCTTGTGGTAGTGCGTGAAGACCTGAACGCGCTTCCTGCCACCGCGAAGCTCCACGTACTTGTTGGGCTTGTCCTCGTGCTCCTTCTCGCCAAGCGAGAGGTTGCTGAAGGACTCATCAAGGGCAGCATCCTTGCCCTTCCACCGCTTGCGGGCCACTTCAAGGTCCATCCAGGTGAAGTAGCCGCAATACTCCTTGTCGGCAAAGTCCGGGCGCAGGGAGCGGATGTCGTGATACCCACGGTCGATTCGCACATGCTCCATGCGAATCTCGTTGGTCTTCTTGTCGAGGCAGACTTCCCCGTAACACCAGCCCTCGATGATCAG
>CAZPLV010000167.1:0-4585 GCA_964587295.1 uncultured bacterium | reverse complement strand
CCGGAGCGGACATGTTTGCCGAAGTCGTAAACGGGCCGGTCAATCCTGTCACCACGCATGAGGGTCAGCAGGTGTTCTTTCAGGAGCGGCGTGTCAAACGCGCGGGGCTCGTCGTAATTGATGCGCTCACGCTGCTCGAACGGCATGTCCGGCTGTGACTTGTAGTACGCGTCCTGGGGCAGCAGTACTGCCCGTTCCTCGCTGGCGGCGTCGATGAGTGCAGCGGCAATCGTGGTCTTGCCCGACCCGGTTCCGCCCGCCAGTCCGATTACGAGTGGCCGGCTGCTCAAGGCTGCTCCGCCGCGGAGTGCGTCAGCGCGGCCTCTATGAATCCGCTGAATGGAGGACTTGGCCTCAGCAGGCGCGAGCGCAGTTCCGGGTGCGACTGAAGTCCCACGAAATAGGGGTGGCCCGGCAGTTCGATTGCCTCAACCAGGCCCTCGCCGCGCCCGTCGATTCCCGGAGTGACGCCGCTGACGACCAGACCTGCGTCGGTCAGCCTGCCCACATAATCGGGGTTGACCTCGAAACGGTGCCGGTGCCGCTCGAATACGAGGGCAGCGCCGCTGGTGCCGTAAACCGAAGCGAGGACCGTGTCCTCCTTAATGCGCATCGGCCAGCGTCCCAGCCGCATGGTTCCGCCGGTGCCCTGCACATCCGACTGGCCCGGCATCAGGTCGACCACCGGATGTTCCGCCTCCGGGTCGAATTCGGTTGAATCAGCAGAGGCCAGGCCGGCAACCGAACGGGCGAACTCGATGACCGCGACCTGCATGCCAAGGCATATGCCCAGATAGGGGATGCCGTTCCTGCGCGCATGTCCTGCGGCGCGGATCTTGCCGGCCGCGCCGCGGTTGCCGAAACCACCCGGAACGAGAATGCCGTGCAGGTCCGAGAGCAGACCGGCCGGATCTTCTGCCTGTTCCAGTTCCTCTGCCTCGATCCAGCTGATGTTGACCCGTGCACGGTTCGCAATGCCGGCGTGGCGCAATGCCTCGGTCAGGCTCAGGTAGGCGTCGGGCATGGCGGTGTATTTGCCGACCACCCCGATGCTGATTTCCCTGTCCGGGTTCCTTAAGACTTCCACTGCTTCCTGCCAGGCGCTCAGGTCTGGCTGGACCTTGCCCAGCTCGAGATGGCGTTCAATGAAGCGTCCCATGCCCTGCTGCTCAAGAAGCCCAGGCAGTGCGTAAACGTAGTCGGCATCGGGTGAGTTGAAAACGTCACGTGCTTCCACGTTGGTGAAAAGCGCGATTTTCCTGCGTGAGTCGGCAGGCAGTGCACTGCTGGAGCGCAGGATGAGACCGTCAGGCTGAATTCCATAACCCCGTAGTGCGGCCACGGAATGCTGGGTCGGTTTGGTTTTGAATTCCTCGCTGCTGCCCAGGTAGGGAAGCAGGGTCACATGGAGGTAGAGCGTCCGGTTGCGTCCTTCCTCGAAACGCATCTGCCGGATCGCCTCCAGGAAAGGCAGCGATTCGATATCGCCGACCGTGCCGCCGACCTCAACGAGTACGACATCCGCTCCGGCTTCCCGGCCTGCCAGCCGGATGCGTGACTTGATTTCATCAGTCACGTGCGGAATGACCTGTACGGTCTGGGACAGATAGTCACCGGCGCGTTCGCGTTCAATGACCTTCTGGTAGACCTGGCCGGTGGTGATCGAGTTGTTGCGGCTCAGCCCGATGTCCAGGAACCGTTCGTAGGTTCCCAGGTCAAGGTCGGTTTCCGCACCGTCGTCAGTGACGTACACCTCGCCGTGTTCGAACGGCTTCATGGTGCCGGCGTCCACGTTTATGTAAGGATCGATTTTTACGGCTGTCACTTTGTGCGATCGGGCACGGAGCAGCGCTCCCATGCTTGACGTCGCAATGCCCTTGCCCAGGGAGGACACGACCCCGCCCGTGATGAAGATGTACCTGGTATCCACTAGTCACCCACTCCGGGGCTCAATCGTAGCACTTTGCGTGTGCCGCCCATGCTGGTGGGCGTGTTACATTTCCCGTGATGATTGGCACTGCTTTCCCCCTGTCCCTGTATCCTGCACAATCCGGTGGCCGTGGCAGCTAAGCGCGGAATTCTTTTTGTCATGACGGGCGCTTCAGGTGTCGGTAAAGACACCATACGCAAGGAAGCGCTTCCGGTATTTCCGAAGCTTTACTATTCCATTTCCGCCACCACCCGGGAGCAGCGTCCCGGTGAGGTTGACGGGCAGAACTATCACTTTGTTTCGCGTGAGCGGTTCATTGACATGATCGCCCATGATGCACTCCTTGAGTACGCGGAGTACGTTGATGACTTTTATGGCACCCCGGTTCAGCCGGTACTGCAGGCGCTGGAGGCCGGCCAGGATGTACTGGTCGAACTCGAGCTGGCAGGTGCCCGCCAGGTGCGTGAACGCCTGCCGGAAGCGCGGATGCTCTTCATTGCGCCGCCCACCCTCGCGGAGCTTGAACGGCGGCTGCGTGGCCGCGGCACGGACACGGAGCAGAAAATACAGCGCAGGCTCGCGCGGGCACGGGAGGAAATCCGGGCTGTCAGGGAGTTCGACTACGTGATCGTGAATGACCACCTGCCGTCCGCCGTCGCGGACTTCCAGGGCATTCTCCGGGCCGAGAGGGCGCGTGCCCACAGGCTCAGTGACGACGACGTGGAGGCGTTCCTGCGTGTAGAGTAGACGGTCTGTGGGTGTGCGCCGGCGCGGGTATACTCACTGGTGGCGTCTGCTGACGCCCTGATTCTGGAGGAAACAAGTGGCACAGGAAGGTTACGACACACTGATGGGCCTGACGGAGTCACGCTACGCGCTTTCGATCATCGTGGCGCGGCGTGCCGCACAGATCAAGCTTGGCGTTCCGTCCACGCTGGACGAAGGCGACCTGCCGGCGACGCAGAACACCGTAACGGTTGCCATGAAGGAACTTGAACTCGGCAAGCCGGTCCGCTGGGGCGCTGACCTGCCGTCAATCGATGAACTGCGGCGCACGATTGCCCCGTCACGTCCGCCGGAACCTGTCATTGAGCAGGCACAGACGGCTCCCGCCACTGACGGGTGATAATCGCCAGGTCATCTCCGGGAGTATGATTGCCTGATCATGCCGAGCAAGGAGTACCGTCAGCGGAAAATCGTTGAGCTTGTTGAGAAGCGTTTCATCTCGACCCAGGCTGAAATTGCGGAGTACCTGGCGAAAGAGGAAGGCATCAACGTCACTCAGGCGACCGTCAGCCGCGATGTCAATGAACTGCGGCTGGTGCGCCTGCCGGCCGGCAACGGTCTGCACCATTACCGGTCAACACCTCTCGCGGCACAGGAGGATGTGCTGGGTGAACTTGCCCAGCGCTTCCAGATGTTTGTCCGGGCGGTGGACCGGGGTGACAACATCCTGGTCATTAGGACCGATGAGGGTCACGCCAGTGGAGTTGCCTTCATACTCGACAAACTCGAGCGTGAGGAGATTGTCGGCACCCTCGCCGGACAGGACACGATCCTCGTCATTGCCCGCAGCGTGGAGCAGGCAGAGGAGCTTCTGGCGGAGTTCGACGAACTGCTGGTTTGACTGCAGTGAAAGTCAGATTGCCGTGGTAGATTCCGGCATGTTCAGAGCCAAGTACTGGCACGTCCTGACAGCTTTGCTGCTGCTGGGTTTCAGCCACGCAGCAAGCGTCCTCATATATCCGTTCGAAAGTGATGATCACCGGCTGGGCACGTCGATTGCCAATGCGGTGGCAGAGTCGCTGGCCACAGCTCCGGAGCTGGAGCTGTACGGCCCCGCCGTGGCGCCGACGCTCGTACCCCCGTTCGTGGTAGACGGCGGCTTTTACAATCCTGCCGGTTTCTTCAGCAGCCCGTCCGGGCTCAGTATCACTGCAATGCTCTTCGGGGGCAGCGGTGCGGATCTGGCCGTCAACGGACACATCAACGAGGTTGACGGGGTTTATGTTCTTGAGCTTCAGCTCGTCCAGCAGGGCGGTCTGGATACCCGCGTCGTGCAGGCACCGGTGAGCAACCCGACGGAACTCGCGGCCCGCACCGTCCGCATGATTTCGCATGTGCTTGATCTGGAGCGCGTACCGCGCGTGGCGGAAGTTGATCCCTACGGACTTGATGGCGCGCGCGCGGAAGCGATATTCCAGGCCACACTTGTCGGCGGAATCGAGCCGGCACTGGAAACACTTGCCCAGCCCCGGCTGCAGGATGATCCGCAGGCTGCAGAGCTGCGTCAGGCTCTGAACCAGGTGCTCTCCGGCGGGGATGATGCGGATCCGGCCCTGCTGGCGGCCCTGTCGCTGAACACCGCAGGAATTGATGAACAGCGCAGCCTCCACTATTTCGGCCTGCTTTCACAGGAATCCGATCTGCCGGCCGTTACGCTCTGGCAGGCGATGCTGCACGCCAGCAGGGGTGACCTTGACACGGCCGCGGCCGTGCTGGACAGTGCCGGCGCCTGGAGCAATTATCCCTACGGCCGGGCCGTACGTGCCAGCCTGGCCGGGGCGGAGGGCGAGGAGATCCGTACGGCTCTGGCCGATGCCGACGGAGCCGCCCTGCTGGTCTACGCAATTCTGGCCAACAGCCAGGGAGATA
>CAZPLV010000166.1:0-4588 GCA_964587295.1 uncultured bacterium | reverse complement strand
GCTGAGGAAGCCGTGGCCGAGGAGCCCGAAGCAGCTGCACCCGCCGCTGCGGGCACCATCGACATGGCCGCCGGTGAAAGCGTCTACGCCTCAACCTGCGCCTCATGCCACATGGCTGACGGAACCGGCCTGCCCGGCGCCTTCCCCCCGCTGGCCGACCACGCATCTGACATCGTCAATGCCGAAGGCGGCCGCGAAGTCCTGATGCACACTGTCATGTACGGACTGTTCGGTCCGATCGAAGTGCACGGCACCGAATACAACGGCGCCATGCCCGCCTGGCAGAACCTGGACGACCAGCAGATTGCCGACGTGCTCAACTACGTCAGCAATGCCTGGGGCAACGACGCAGACCTCGTCGACTTCGAGCCCTACTCGGCAGACGAAGTCGCTGCCGAGCGCGACCTGGACCTGAGCCCGCAGGACGTGCACGCAGCCCGCGACGCACTTGATCTTGAAGCAGCTGCCGAGCCGGCAGAAGCTGAAGACGACGCAACTGCGGACGAGGACGAAGCTGCCGCCGAGCCTGAGGCTGAAGAGGAAGTGGCCGAGGAAGAAGCCACGGAAGCTGCAGCGACGGTCGCCGCAGAATTCGACCGTGACGCAGCAGCAGCCGCTTACGCAGCCAGCTGCGCCAGCTGCCACAACGCAGAGGGCCTGGGTATTCCCCAGGTGTTCCCGAAGCTGGCCGGCCACGTGCCTGACGTCTACAACGCCGACGGCGGCCGCGTCTACCTGCAGCACGTGCTGCTGTACGGCCTGACCGGCGCCATCGAAGTCGACGGCATCCGCTACTCCAGCGCCATGCCAGCCTGGCAGAACCTGGACAACCAGACTCTGGCAGACATCTACAACCACATCGTCACTGCCTGGGGCAATGAGGATGAACTCAGCGAGACCTTCGAACCGATGACCGCCGCCGAGATGGAAGAGCAGCGTCACCTGAACCTGAGCACCAGCGACGTTTATGACGAACGCCAGGAACTCGGACTCGACTGAGCACGACAACTGACGTTCACCGCGTCAGATATAAGCATCATGAGATTGGACCGGGAGGCAACTCCCGGTCTATCATGTTTGGGTGGACCACCAACTTTACATAGCGTGGCAGACTGACCCGGTACTCATCGGTGGCATCCTGGCTCTGGCAGTTGCCTACGGCCTGGTAGTCGGGCCACTCAGAAGCCGGATCGCCCCCGGCGAACCGTTCCCTGTCAGGAACGCGATCTTTTTCTACTCCGGTGTACTTCTGTTCTATCTGGCAGAAGGCTCACCCCTGCACGACCTGGCTGAACGCTACTCGCTGTTCGCCCACATGATCCAGCACAACGTGGTGTCCTACGTGGCTGCGCCACTCATGCTGGCCGGCTCACCGGTCTGGATGCTGCGCTGGATGTTTGTCAAGAGTCCTCTATACGGGGTCATGAAGCACGTCCTGAAGCCTGTCGTTACCTTCTTCATCTTCACAATCGGCTACTCAATCTGGCACATTCCCGTCATCTACGACGGCTCCCTCCAGAACTCAGCGCTTCACCACACGCAGCACGTCATTTTCCTTGCGGTGTCGCTGTGCGTCTGGTGGCCGATCATGAGCAAGGTCCCGGAACTGCCCCGCCCGGCGCGCCTGGTACAGCTGGTTTACCTGTTCCTGCTGCCTATCGGACAGCTGGCCGTGTTCGCAGCCATCACCTTCGCCTTTGAAGCGCTCTACCCCACCTACCAGATGGCACCAACCTGGTTCCTCGCCAACCAGCATCAGGACCAGACCCTTGCCGGTGCCTTCATGAACGTATCGGGCATGTTCGCCTTCGGCCTGCCCTTCATCGCGATCTTCTTCCGCTGGTACGGGGAAGAAACCGGCCGCACGATGGACGGACGTCCACTCAAGCGGGTCACGGCCGAGGTCAAGTCTTGATCAGGGGAATCGCTTTCGACTGGGGTGGCATCTTCACGGAAGGCACCTTCGACTCGGACGCGGTCCGCAACCTCAGGACGGTGGCCGGCGTCGATCCCGAAAGGGTGGAAGCAGCATACTTCCCGCTGCTCGAGGAATTCGAGATCGGCGCCTTTGATCTCGGCGGCTTCGTTGACCGGTTTAAAGCGCAGACAGGCAGCCGCACGGACGAGGAACTGCTCGCCGCCACCTTCCTGAAGAGTGGCATCGAGCGCAAGCAGATGTTTGCGATTCTGGCGAGCATTCCCGACACCTACCGCGTCGGAATGCTGTCGAACAACGTACCCGTGCTGTGTGACCGGGTACGCAGCGACCGGCGCATGGAGCGGATTGAGAACTTCGTCTTCTCCAACGAAATCGGCGTCCGCAAACCCGATCCCGCAGCGTTCGCGGCGCTGACCTCCGCAATGGACATGCCGGCGCAGGAACTCGTGTTCATCGACGACAATGCTGCCAACATCCAGGCAGCCCGTGAACTCGGCTTCAGCGCCATTCTCCTCGACAACATGGACAGCTTCGCGCACCAGTGGCAGGAACTGCTGCCCGGACTGCCACTGCCGTCACGCGACAGCTGAAGATGACAGCCGATGGCGAGCAGCAGGCAACAAACGAAGTTGCCATCCGGCTGATTCAGGGCTACCTCTGGCACCCGGCCGAGCTGGAACTTGATTTCAGCGACTGGCTGCCCGAACAGCTCCCGGGCAACATCCACCTGCTGTGGGACCAGCTGCCCCGCGCACCATTCAGCTTCTTTGATGACGGCACGCCGTCCAGCACCCAGACTGTCTACCAGTTCACGGTGGTGACCCGGACATACGCAGGTGCCGAGGAGGAGCTGAGCGGCCTTTTGCCGGGCCTGGCAGAACAGCTGCAGGAACTGCTCGAGAAGACACCTGCTGGCGTGGGCTGGTCACTCAGTGACGACCTGCGACCCGTAATAATGTAACTGCACAAGCTGTTCAGGGAATTCCGATGATGACAACGCGCGACTCGTCAGGCATGATGAAGCCCTGGCGTCGTGCCAGCTGCTCCCGGTAAGCATCGTCGTTGCCGTGTTCGAGTATCGCATTGAGCCGCGCGGCTTCAGCCTCGAGTTCGGCAACATCGGTCTGCAGCTGCTCAATCGCGGCCCGTGCCACGTAACCGCGCCGCAGCTCAACCACAATCATGAAACAGACCTGGATGGTTCCGAGGAGTGCCAGCGTGATCAGTATCATGCGCATCAGCCGTGCACCCCGGTCGAGAGCCCGCATCTCCACAAGCACAAGTTTACACCGGCCGGAAAAAAGGCCCGTCAGCCAAACAGTGGCAACTGTTCGGGTCCGTCAGATCCCAGTTCAGGCAGGGCCGACACTTCCCGGAACTCCAGGCCCAGGTGCTCAAGCTGCTTCAGGGCAGGCATGCTCACTGACGGAGCCGCCAGTATGCCGCGCACCGGCTGTCCCACCTGCTCCGATACCGTCTGCACATAGCGGCTCAGCTGATGCACAGCCTCCTGGGTGGCCTTGCCGCGTTTCAGCTCTACTATGACCAGCCGGCCCTCGCTGTCACGCGCGTACAGGTCGATGCCGCCGACGCCGGTCGGCACTTCCCGGTCCAGCAGGGTGAGGCCCGGTTCAATCACTTCGGGGTTCCGGGCAAGCGCACGCTGCATCTCGGACTCACTGCCGATCAGGACGAACCCGGTCAGCTCGCGCAGCAGCAGTGCCTGTGCAACCGCAACCTCCAGGAACGCCACCCGCACGAACTCCGGCGGGGTGCGCCGCTCGGACAGCAGCACAGCGGAACCGTCCTCGATACTCAGATTGAGCCCGTCCGTCTGCGGCTGCCAGTTGACCGGCTTCACGCCCCTGTGGGAGTGGATCTGCAGGCTGCCGTCGCCCTTCAGCATCAGCAGGAAGTCCCCTGCGTCGGCAGTACTGGCTGCCCGGCCGGAATAGAGCACTTCCAGCTCGCCGGCAACCTGGATGAGCGCCTCACGGCTTCCGAGGTGCTCATCCATGAACCCGATCAGTTCAGCCGGGTCAGGTCTGTGAATCTGTCCCAGCAGCATCAGCGGGGCAGCAGGAAGATGCCAGCGGGCTTGAAGCGCAGGTGCACCCGGTCACCGCGCTTGAGGTCGGTGCGCCCTTCCCCGCTGAGGGTGGCGAATATCTCGCCGTATTCCGTGTCAAACCAGTACTCGTTGGCCGGGCCCAGATAGGCGTTGCTCCGGATAGTGGCCGGCAGACCCTCATCCGCGAACTCCACCGCTTCAGGCCTGACTACCAGCTCGTAGTCACCGGCCGGCAGGTCCTGGCTGTGCGCGAAGCTGTAACTGCCCATGCGTACGTTCGTACCGTCGAAGCTGCCGGAGAGGAAGTTGGCGGAACCGATGAAGTCAGCGACGAAGCGGCTGGCCGGTTCCGTATACAGGTCGAAGGGCCCACCCAGCTGCTCGATCCTGCCCTGGTGCATGACCACGATGCGGTCACTGATGGCCAGCGCCTCTTCCTGATCGTGCGTCACGTACACGGTGGTGATGCCCAGGTTCTGCTGGAGTTCCCGGATTTCCTCACGGACCCGGCGCCTCAGCTTGGCGTCCAGGTTGGAGAGCGGTTCGTCGAACAGCAGCACCCGTGGCCGGATGGCCAG
>CAZPLV010000165.1:0-4603 GCA_964587295.1 uncultured bacterium | reverse complement strand
AATCCGGGCGTCACGCTGACCTGGCTTGCAGCACGACACGATGTCAGCGAGCGGCGGATTCGCGAACTGTTCTACCGTGATGGCACCAGCTTCACGAAGTACATGCTGGGAGCCCGATTGAACCGCGCCCACAAGCTGCTTGGCGATCCGGCCTGGCATGAGGTGAGCGTGTCAACCATTGCCCTCGAGTGCGGTTTCGGTGATACCTCCTGGTTTCACCACACGTTCCGCCGGCACTTCGGCAAGACACCCGCGGAAGTTCGCCGGGTTGCCGGCAGCATCCTGACCTGAACAGCGGCTGGCTCTTTCCCCTGTCCCATTCCCCACGACCGCGCCGCACCGGCCCGGCTAGCCTGTCTCCAACTTGCAAATCCGCTTAGTCGTACCGGTAACGGTGCGTTTTGCCGTGGAGGAATGGGTATGTCGACAACGAAAATCACCAGGCTGTCCTGGTTTGACCGTCTCAAGAGTTCCGTGGCCGGTATTGGCGCGGGAATCATCCTGATCATCGGCATGGTTGCGGCCCTCTGGTGGAACGAGGGACGGGCCGTGCAGACGCACCGTTCCCTGCAAGAGGGCAGCGGCCTGGTGGTGTCAGTCCCGGCCCACACAGTCGATCTGGCAAACGAAGGCCAGCTGGTTCACATCAGCGGACCGCTCAGTTCCGGCAGTGAACTTACCGACTCCGATTTTCAGGTGTCGGCCGAGGGTGTCAGGCTGATCCGGAAGGTCGAGATGTACCAGTGGATCGAGTCGTCAAGCACCGAGACGCAGCAGTCTCTGGGCGGCGGCGAAACGCGCACGACTACTTATACCTATGATGCCGGCTGGTCTGACCGGCATCATGACTCAAGCCGTTTCCAGGAGGCCGCGTCATACTACAACCCGCCGATGGCTTACAGCGGCGAGTCATTCCGGCTGGAATCAGCGGATCTGAATGCATTCAGCGTCGGCCGCAATGTTCTGGACCGCGTAGGCGGCACCGAGCAGCTCAACCTTGAGCCGGCGCATGCGGAACTGCTTCCGGGCACCACCCAAGGTGACTTCAGCATCCAGAATGGGGCCGTATATCTGGGCGAAGACCCGGCGTTGCCCTGGATCGGGGACCTGCGCGTCACGTTTGAAGTCGTGCCGTTCCGGGAAATCAGTGTGGTTGGCGCACAACACGGCGGTGCGATCACGTCCTACGCTACGCAGGCGGGTGACTCGATCCTGCTGGTCAGCCAGGGAGCCGTACCGGCACAGGAGATGTTTGACAGTGCAGCCAGCAGCAATACGGCGCTCACCTGGTTGCTCAGATTCGGCGGACTTTTGCTGCTGATTACCGGTTTCTCGATGATGCTCAAACCACTCTCCGTTGTCGCGAGTGTGGTGCCGTTCCTGGGCCGGATTGTCGGCATGGGAACCGGCCTCGTCGCCACCATGGCCGGGCTCGCCATCGCTACCCTAACCATCGCACTTGCCTGGGTTGCCTACCGGCCCGTCGTTGCAATCATCATTCTTGCTGTGGGTGTCGGTCTGATCCTGATGGTCCGTCAGCTCCTGAAGAACCGCCGCCAGATTCCGGCAGCCTCCGCCGCCGCCGCCTGAGAACCACTTCGAAACGGGGAACCTGACAAATGAGAAAACTGCTTACCTTTACCGCCCTTCTCGCCATCTTCACCGGCCTGCCGGCATTCGCCCAGGATGCTGACGCGGCAATAGACTGGCTCAACTCCATAGGCGTGCAGCACAGGAACGCACCCATCGATACTGAATCTCTCGGCGACATCCAGTCATTACGCATTCCGCGTGAGGCATCCGCGGATCTGAGCGACAGCGACCTGCTGCACCTGCTTGCCATTCCAAGACTCGGCCACCTGAACCTGAGCGGCGAACTGAACCTCTCACCTGAAGGCCTCGGCCAGTTGGCCGGAATCGAAAACCTGCAGACTTTTGCCGCCACCAACTCAAACCTGACCGCGGATCACATAGCCGCCCTGGTTGAAGTGGAGGGGCTGCGCACCCTGGAGCTGTCGATCAACCGTGAACTCGGTGATGACGCACTGGCCCATGTGGCTGACATGCACAACCTGGAAACCCTGGCGCTCGACAGCACTGCGGTAACCGATGCCGGCATCGCACTGCTCGCGGGACATCCATCACTGCAGCGGATAAACCTGATTCAGACCGGCATCACGGATGCTGCCTTCGAGGCATTGGGCACGATTCCGATGTTGCGTACCCTCTCACTCACGGGCACCTCGATTGACGGCAGTGGGTTCGCACACCTGACCGGCCACGAGCGGCTGCAGGAAATATCCGCCCGTAACACTGAGGTGAACGACGCGGCCACTGAACACCTGGCTCAGATTGAATCACTGCAGCGACTGTTCATCTGGAACACGAACGTCACGGACGCGGGCATGCCGGCGGTGGCCAGCCTGCCGAACCTGCGGACCCTGTACCTGGACGAGAACGAAATCACTGACGCGGGGGTGCAGGCATTTGCGGGCCACCCTGCCCTTACCACCCTGTGGCTGTCCGGGACTGCGGTGACCGACGCGGCCCTCGAGGCGCTGACTGACACCGCCTTGGAACAGCTCATGCTCAACGACACGCAGGTCACGGATGCCGGTTTGCTGGTTCTGGCCCGCATTCCGTCGGTCCGCAATGTCCAGGCGCGCAACGCCCCGATCACCGATGAGGGAATCGAAGTGGCACTGGCGGTACCGGAGCGGAATGAGCAGCTGCAGATCCGCAGATGAGGCAGGACACCAGTGAGTGAATGGGCTGAAAGCATAATCTACTCTCCCGTCGGGGAGGGGCTCGGCATGATTGCTGTAGTGGCCGGGATTTTCGGAATATTCACTCTGGTGCTCGGCCTGGACAGGACTGTCCGGCTGAAAGTGATCGCCTGGAGCTGCATCGCCCTGATGCTTGCATTCATCGCTTTCTCCATGGTGTTTGAGGAACTGCTGCCCAACTGGCCCAACCTGCTGGAAGCCCGGCGCCTGCCCTACGCTCTCAGCTTCGCCGGCTTCATGCTGTTCGTGCTCATGTTCATTCTGAGTGCACGGCGATTGGTGCTCGATGGCCTGTTTCCTAACCTGTTGGTGCTGTTCACCCGCGGCAAAGCGCCACCGGGGGTGCGGGCTCAGGCCCTCCGTGGCTTGCGGCCGGGCCTGCTGATGTTTAGCCTCAGCGCTGCAGTGTTCGCGGTGTCGCTGGTTGGCTACCACGGAGCTGAGACGACGCTGGGCTGGGCGATGCGCAACTGAGGACGGTCGGTCCAAGGCAAGTCCGACAGCCAGTTCGTACATCTCTCCCCTGCTGATGGCGGCATCGTCATTGATTGGGACGTTTGCGAGGACGCTTGCCACGCGCTGGCTGCCCGCGCAGTCTCCGAGCAGTGTACAGGCCGCCGACTGCAGCACGGATTCAGCTGCTTCCACGCTCAGTGGTGGACGCTGCCTCTACCTGGATCATGACAGCAGAATCATCTCAGAAAGCTACAGCCACAATCACGACGGCAGCCTCGCCGTCGGATTTGCGCCGTCCCAGCAAACCACCGGTGCCGTGCAGTACGGAACCATCGACCTGCCGGACGAAGAGGCGAAAGCTTTTCAGGCAGAACTCAAAGTGCTTGTCGAATACTATACGCGTCAGAAAACCCAGAACCCAATCGCCAGCACCAGCGAGTACAGCTTTGTGGTTGCCATCACCAGAACCTGAGCGCTTATCGACTCAGTGACCATCCGGTGTCAACATTCGCTGCTTCAGCATCGCCTGAAAATCACGACGACCATCTGCTATCAACAGAACGTAAACCGCATCTTGAGTATACGTATAGATAACCCGGTACGGACTGCTGACCAGTTGGCGAAATTCCGTTATGCCATGAACAGCCAATTCCGCAGGGACGGAACCCGCCTCGGGCTGACCTTCGAGCAGCTCGAGCAGTCCACGAATCCGTTCAGCCACAGCGTGTGAGCGCTCAGCACCATCGCGGTTACGTATATAGCGGCTGATGGCTTCAAGATCCCTTTCCGCTGACCGGGTGAAGAATACCGGAGGACTCACTACTCAAGCAGCTCAGCGAAGACGCTCGTGGCCGGCCTTGTCCTTCCTGAATCGATGTCACGCTTTCCGAGAGCCAGCAGAGCCAGCAGAGCCAGAGTTTCCTGTGTCTGCTCAAACGATTCAATATCCTGCAGCACCGCCTTGGCTTCACCATTCTGCGTGATTATCAGTGGCTGTCCACCATCACTCAGACTGCGGAGTACTTCCGAGGCATTTGCCTTCACATAGCTGATTGGTTTGATACGGCTTGCAAGTTTCACAGCAATCCTCCCTGGTCTTAATATAGACCGGAAACAGTCCGGGGTCGTTCATGCCGTAATACTGACAAGCGCAGCTAATAGGCCTGCACGCCTGAAACACCAGGCGTAGCATTGTGCTACATGTGTGTCATGGGTGAGCGCACCATCCCAATTGTTGGGTGACTGTAGTACTTCAGCGGACCTGCTGAGTTCGGCCGGCCCGATGCGGCGCCCGCCCCGATGTGGCGCAGTCACACTAGCCCTTCTTCAATGGCTTTCAGAACAGCTCGCGTACGGTCAGC
>CAZPLV010000164.1:0-4608 GCA_964587295.1 uncultured bacterium | reverse complement strand
TCCAGCGGCGTGACCCTCGGCCTGGTCGAGAGCTTCCGCACCTTCCAGCCGCTCGTAACCTGGATCGGTGGCGCTACCAGCGGCATCGGCATCGACGGGTTTGACGGCATCGAAGAACTGCTCGGTGACGAGCCCTGGTTCTTCCACATCCACCCCTGGGATTACCACAACGTCGAAGCCGCCACTGCCTTTGTGGCCGGCAGCGGCGCCGGCACCGTAGCCCTGCTGCACGAAGACTCCGCTTTCGGCGGCCCGGGCGCAGAAGGCGCACAGGCCCTGCTCGAAGAGGCCGGCCTGTCAGTGCCCCTGCGTGAAGCATTCACCTCCACCCTCTCCGGCGGCTCAGGCGACTTCCGCGCCGCCATCACCCGCGCCCGCGCCTCGGAAGCCGAGTTCCTCTACTGGATCGGTTACGACGGTGACGTCGTCCCGATGAGCTCACAGGTCCGCGAGCTCGGCTACCAGCCGCAGTACATCTTCGGTGCCCCTCCAGGCTGGCCGACCGAGTTTGCCCAGACCCCGGAAGCCGAATGCGTCGCCGGCCTCATCGGCTACCTGCCGAACCTGCCCAACCCCGAAGCCATGCAGTTTCGTGACGCCTACGTCGCAATGCACAACAGCGAGCCGGACAACTACATGTCCGCCCTCGCCTACGCCAACCTGTGGGCCCTGGCGGACGCCATCAACGAAGCCGGCACCACCGACCAGGCCGCCATCATCGAAGCCCTCGAGGCTGGCACCTTCCGCTCCCCGATGGGTGACTGGAACTTCAGCCAGTCCGTCCAGAGCCCCCACCAGGGCTTCGGCGCCGAGATGTGGCTCGTATTCCAGTACCAGAGCGGTGTGCGCGAAATCGTATACCCGCTGAACCTCGCAACCGCCCCACTGGCAACCTGCCGCTAAGTAACTGAACGTTCCGGGCGCCGGACCCAACTCCGGCGCCCGGGCACCAAAGGTAACCATGGATCTGTCACTGCTCATGCAAGCACTCGTCTCCGGCGTCCTGTCCGCCGGCCTGTACGCCCTGGTGGCGATAGGCCTGGCACTGGCGATCGGCGTGATCGGCATCGTGAACTTCGCGCACGGCGAATTCTTCATGATCGGTGCCTTCCTCACTTATCAGCTGGCAATCTCATTCGGGCTCGACCCGCTTATTTCAATTTTCATCGTCGCACCGGCAATGTTTGTGCTCGGCGCGGTCATCTATCGCACCACAATCCACTACGTGCTGGCAGCACCGGAACTGAACCAGATGCTGCTGACTTTCGGGCTGGGCATCATTCTGCAGAACCTGGCGCTGCTGACCTGGGGTGGTGACCCGCGCACCCTGCCTTCCATCATGTACCGTTCCATGAGTTTCCGGATCGGCGACGTATCGATTGGCGCTGTGATGCTCGGCAGTTTCGTGATTTCAATGCTGCTGGTAATCGGACTCTACTGGCTGCTGGCGCGCACACCATTTGGACGGGGTGTCCGGGCGGTTGCCCAGAACCGCATTGGCGCCAGCCTGGTGGGCCTGAACGTCAACCGCACCTATCTCATTACCTTTGCAATTACCGCTGCCCTGGCCGGGGTTGGTGGGGTGATGATCGCAGTCATCCAGTCGCCGACTCCGACCATCGGTCTGGCATTCACCCTCAAGGCGTTTGCAATCGTGGTGCTGGCCGGACTGGGCAACATCCGCGGCATCATCTGGGCGTCACTGTTCGTGGCAGTCAGTGAGTCGCTGGTAGCAAACCTCATTCCAAACGGGGACTCCCTGCGCAACGCGGTGTTCTTCGCAATCATCTTCCTGGTGCTCATCTGGCGCGGATTCAGGACGGCAGAATGAAACGCTTCACGGTTCCACTGATCTTGCTCGCCGCACTGGCGCTGCTGCTGTTCTTCCTGCCGGGCCTGACCCGCGGTATGTTCGGCCAGGCGTCGGTCAGCTACCTGTCACTGCTCACCAACACGGTCACACTCGCCATTCTGGCGCTGTCCTGGGACCTGCTGGCCCGCACGGGTCAGGTCTCACTTGCCCACGCAGCTTTCTATGGTGCTGGGGCTTACACCACCGCAATAATCGCCCGGCAGTTCGATCTGCCACTGTGGATCGGCATTCCGATCGGCGGCGGTGTTGCCGGCATCCTGGCGCTGCTGCTCGGGCCGGTCACACTGCGGCTGCACGGCATTTACTTTGCAATCGCAACCCTGTCCTTCACCGAGGTGCTGCGGGCAGTTGTGCAGCAGCTGCCGGCCCGCATTGCCGGTGGAGCACCGGGCATCAACGTTCCCGCGCTGTTCCGGCCCGCTTTCGTGCCGGGTGAGATGGAGCGCTGGGAGGTCGCCTTCATCCGCAACGAAAGTTACTTCCTGATTTACGGGGGCATCCTGGTGTTCACAATCCTGCTGAGCATTTTCGTGCAGCAATCCCGACTCAGGAGCGCCTTCACGGCCGTCCGCACCAACGAGAAGGTCGCGTCCGTCATGGGCGTCAAGCCGATGCGCGCCAAAGTGCTCGCATTTGTGCTGTCCAGCGTGCCGGTCGGCCTGCTGGGCGCAATCGAGGCGCACAGACTGGGTTCGGTGAACCCGTTCGAGACATTCGGTGTGCATACGACCGTGCTGGCACTGGTCACCCCGATCTTCGGCGGCCTCTACACCACCATCGGGCCAATCGTAGGTGCGACTGTCCTGTCGGGCCTCGAAGAATCCCTTCGCCGCGCGATGAGTGACGGCTACCTGATCGTTTACGGGGTCGTACTCGTCACGGCAGTGCTGTTCCTGCCCGGTGGCCTGGTTGGCCTGTTCAACCGGCTGTTCCGGCGCAGGAAGCGCGGCGGGGAGGAAGCATGAACCTGCTCGAAGTAAGTGGCCTCGGCAAACGCTTCGGTGGCCTGGCTGCGGTCGCTGAGATGGAGTTCGAGCTGCTCAAGGGCGAAATCCTCGCGATCATTGGTCCCAACGGTGCCGGTAAGACAACCCTGCTGAACATGATCTCCGGGCTGCTCAAGCCAACCAGCGGCAGCATCCGCTTCCTTGGCCGCGACATCACGGCGGACAAACCCGAGGACCGGTGCCATCTGGGCCTGGGCCGCGCTTTCCAGGTGGTGCAGCCGTTCCCTGAGATGACCGTGGAGGAAAACGTTCGCGTCGGCGCCCTGTTCGGATCTCCCGGCACGACCGACCAGACTGCAGATGACCTGACAGAGGACGCGCTGAAGCGCACCGGCCTGTGGGCAATACGTGACACAGACGCTGAAGAGCTGACTCTCATGCAGGAGAAGCGCCTCGAGATTGCCCGGGCGCTGGCGACTCAACCCAGGGTGCTGCTGCTGGACGAGGTGATGGCTGGCCTGCGGCCCGCCGAATCACGCGAAGCCGTCGAGCTGGTGAGGAGCATCCGTGACAGCGGTGTGACGGTGATTTTCATCGAGCACGTCATGCCGGTGGTAAAGGACCTTGCTGACCGCGTGATAGTCATGGATTACGGCCGCAAGATCGCTCAGGGCACTTACGCTGAAGTCACCGCCCTGCCGGCGGTCATCGAAGCGTACCTGGGTTCAGACAGCGATGATGACGAGGAGGAGGACGATGAAGGCACTTGAGGTTGAAGGCCTGAACACCGGTTACGGCAAGATTCAGGTCCTCTGGGACGTGAACCTGCACGTCGAGGAAGGCGAGTTTGCGAGCATAATCGGCGCGAACGGGGCCGGCAAGACGACGCTGCTGCGCACCATCTCCGGACTGCTGCCAACCTGGAAGGGTCGGGTCAATGCACTGCAGCGGGGCCTGACTGGTCAGCCAGCCGCGCGCATCGTGCGTTTCGGTGTCGGTCACGTACCTGAGGGCCGGCAGGTGTTCCGGGAAATGACGGTGAAGGAGAACATCGAAAGCGGCGCTGATTATCTGCCCGAAGCCCGCAAGCAGGCGGACCGCACCCGCAGTATGGTCCTGGACCTGTTCCCGCGCCTGGCGGAAAGGTCCAATCAGCTGGCCGGCACCCTCTCGGGCGGGGAACTGCAGATGCTCGCAATTGCCCGCGCCCTTATGAGCCGGCCGCGGGTGCTGCTGGTGGATGAACCCAGCCTGGGTCTCTCCCCCATGCTCACCAGCGTGGTGTTTACGGCGCTGAAGAGCATTAACCAGGAAGGAACAACGGTGATACTTGTGGAACAGAACGTCAGACAGTCACTCAAGCTGGCCGACAACGCCTTTGTGCTGGAAAACGGCCGGGTCGTGAAGCAGGGCAGCGGCACTGACCTGCTCAAGGACGAAAGCGTCCGGGAAGCGTACCTCGCGATATGAGTCACGCTGAGAGAGTGCGCGGCCTGATCGGCCAACCGCTGGAAAGCAGCCGCTGGGTCATGATTGACCAGGCTGCGATCGACCTGTTCGCCGACGCCACCCAGGACCACCAGTGGATTCACACAGATCCGGAACGGGCCGCACGTGAATCACCATTCGGCGCGACAGTTGCACATGGCATGCTGACCGTCAGCCTCGCCCCCAGACTGGCTCTTGAGGTACTGGAACTGCTGGACGCGACACTCATCATCAACTACGGCCTGAACAAGGTGCGCTTCCCGGCACCCGTCACCGCCGGGACCAAAGTCCGGCTGAACC
>CAZPLV010000163.1:0-4644 GCA_964587295.1 uncultured bacterium | reverse complement strand
CTGTTCGGTCTGGGCAGCGTGCGCATGGTCATTCCGCCCACCACACTGAACGTGTCATTCCTGATTGCCATCGCCGCCGCGGTGTTCCTGCAGTTCCTGCTGTGGCGCACCCACTGGGGTTACGACCTGCGTGCGGTCGGCATCGCGCCCAAGGCGGCGGAGTACGGCGGCGCCAGCATCAAGGTCAATACCGTCCTGACCATGGCCCTCTCCGGCGCGTTTGCCGGCCTGACCGCCACCCACTACGTGCTGGGCGGCGGACTCGAGGATTACTCACTCAGGCAGGCGCTGCCGGTCAACGACGGTTTCGACGGCATCGCCGTGGCGCTGCTCGGCGCCAACACCCCGCTGGGCGTGGTGCTGTCAGCCTTCCTGTTCGGCGTGCTCAAGAACGGCGGCTCTGCCCTGAACGTGGCTTTCAGCTCGCTTACGCGCGACGTGGTGAGCATGATCCTGGCGCTGGTGGTGCTGTTCATCGCAGCCCGCGGCTTCCTCTCCGCCCGCTTCGTGCAGCCGCCGGACCGGGTGGCAGTGGCCGCAGCCAAGGCGGAAGACACACCCGCAGACCATCCGGGCGACGAACCGCCTGAACCGGGCGGCGGAAAGGTGGACCTGTAATGGACAGCCTGCTTCTGCTCACGCTGATTTCCTCAGCGCTGAGGGCAGTCACCCCACTGCTTCTGGCCGGCCTGGGGGGCATGTTCAGCGAACGTGCCGGCATCGTCAACATTGCCCTGGAAGGCATCATTCTCTTCGGAGCCCTCACCGCGGCAATCGTGCCGCAGCTCATCGAGGCACCCATCCTGGCTTCTGCACCCGGCACCGTACTCCCGTGGCTGCCCTGGCTGGGCGTGCTGGCCGCCATGATCGTCGGCGCGCTCGTCGCCTGGGTGCATGCAATCGTGTCGATCAAGTACAAGGCGGACCAGATCATCTCCGGCGTCGCCATTAACCTGATGGCCATCGGCGTGCCTGCCATCGTGCTGCAGGGCCTGTACCAGAACTCCACCACCAGCGAGCACGTGCGCAACCGCCTGCCACTGTGGGAAGTCGGTCCGTTCGCCCTGTCGCCGCTCGTGTTCATCGCGCTGATCCTGGTGCCCATCTGCTGGTGGGTCATGTTCCGCACACCATTCGGCCTGCGGCTGCGCAGTGTCGGTGAACACCCGCATGCGGCTGATTCAGTCGGCATCAACGTAATCCGGATGCGCTACGTGGCAGTGATCCTGTCCGGCGTCCTGGCCGGCATCGCAGGCGCTTACCTGTCGATCGGCACAACCGGCAACTTCGTCGGCGGCATGTCCGGCGGCCGCGGTTACATAGCGCTGGCAGCACTTATTTTCGGCAAGTGGCATCCGCTCGGCGTGCTGGGCGCGACGGCACTGTTCGGGATGTTCCAGGCCGCCGCGCAGGCACTCGGTGGCGGTACGCTGCTGCCACCCACGGTGGTACAGGCGATCCCTTACCTGCTGACGCTGCTTGTGCTGGCCGGCTTCATCGGGCGCTCTGCCGCACCCAAGGCGCTTGGCTCGCCCTTCGAGAAGTAAAGGTGAACCCGCATGGCTGAAGCTGACGGCCGCAGCAACTTCGTCAACACCGACAGCAGACGGGCAGGCCTGCTGCTGCATCCCAGCTCGCTGCCCGGTGAATACGGCATCGGTGAACTCGGTTCGGACGCAATGCGCTGGCTCGACTTCCTGAATGAAGCCGGCCAGCGGCTGTGGCAGGTGCTGCCGCTCGGCCCGACCGGCTACGGTGACAGCCCTTACCAGTCATTCAGCTCCTTTGCCGGCAACCCGCTCCTGATCAGCATCCAGCGGCTGCTCGAAGCGGGCTGGCTTGATGAAAGCGAGCTCGGACCGCTGCGGGCACTGCCGCGTGAGCGGGTTGATTTCGGGCAGCTCATTCCGGTCAGATTCCGGCTGCTGCACCTGGCTGCGCAGCGTTTTCTGGCCAGCGGGGCAGATGATGCCTACCGCCACTTCAAGGCGCAGAAATCGGTCTGGCTGGATGATTACGTTCTGTTCATGGCGCTCAAGCAGGAACACGGTGGCGGCAGCTGGCTGGATTGGCCGCTGGAAGTGCGCAGCCGCGGGAGCGAGGCACTGCAACAGGCGCGTGAGCGCAACGGGCAGCTGCTTGAGGAGCTTAGCGTCCTGCAGTACTGGTTTTTCAGTCACTGGCAGGACGTGCGCAATCGTGCACGCGAACTGGACATAGTAATCATCGGCGACCTGCCGATTTTCGTGGCGCTCGACTCGGCCGACACCTGGGCCGCACAGGACCTGTTCGACCTGGATGAAAACGGTCAGCCCGTCAATATCGCCGGAGTGCCACCTGATTATTTCAGTGCCACCGGCCAGCGCTGGGGCAATCCGCTCTACCTGTGGGACCGGCACGAAGCGGGCGGCTTCGAGTGGTGGATCAGCCGGGTGAGGAACAACCTGCAGCTGTACGATCTGCTGCGCATTGACCATTTCCGCGGCTTCGAGGCGTACTACAGCATTCCGGCCAGCGAGGAAACCGCCATGAACGGCACCTGGCACAAGGGTCCCGGCCAGGCGCTGTTCACGGCGCTCCGTGCGGCCTTCGGAACCCTGCCGGTCATCGCCGAGGACCTGGGCATAATCACCAGCCAGGTCGAGCAGCTGCGCGATGACAATGGCCTGCCCGGCATGCGGGTGCTGCAGTTTGCCTTCGGCGGCAATCCGCGCGACCCCTACCTGCCGCACAACCACGTGCCGGCCAGCGTGGTCTACACCGGTACGCACGACAACGACACCACGGCAGGCTGGTACGCCGCGGCGCCCGAAGCCGAACGCGACCTGGTGCGCAGGTACCTGGGCACCGATGATGAGCAGGTTCCCTGGATGCTGCTGCGGGCCGCCTTCGCCTCGGTTGCCGCGCTGGCGCTGGTGCCGCTGCAGGACGTGCTGGGCCAGGGCTCAGAAGCACGAATGAATACCCCCGGACAGGCCGGGGGCAACTGGAGCTACAGATTCAGCTGGGATGAACCGGGAGAATGGGCAGCGCCCGTACTCCGCGAACTCGCGTTCATGTACGGGCGCCTTCCCGGCAAGTGATGCTCAGGTTCTGAAAATCACATCTTCGCGCTGGAAGTTGCGGTGCGCGAACAGCAGCAGTATGGCCGTGAACACAGCCAGGGAACCCCAGGTGACCAGCAGGCCCATCAGGTCGCTGTCGCCTCGCACCGTGTCGTACATGACGATGAGCGCGTTTACGATCGGAATCAGGTACTGGACCAGGCCCAGGTCGAAGAAATCGCGGAACTGCAGTGCCACCGCCGGCACCACCAACACGAATGACAGCGGCCCGATGTAGCTCTGCGCTTCCTTGAAGGAACGGGCAAACATCGTGATGGCAATGAGCAGCGCAGCGATGAAGGCCGTGAGCAGTACCGCGCTGACCAGCAGTTCGCTCAGCACCTGAGCGTTCATGGTCAGGCTGCCGCCCATCACTTCTGAGAAGGCACTTGCTTCGCCGTCCTCGCCTGCGCTCATGCGCTGCATCAGCGAACCGCCGACCAGGTAGCCGGCAATGGCCGCCAGTGAGGCCATCAGGCCGAACAGCACGGTGGCCAGCCACTTACCGATCACCACTTCAAAGCGGCTGACGGGACTGACCAGCAGCGACTCCATCGTTCCGCGTTCCTTTTCGCCGGCAGTGGCGTCAATAGCGGTCATCTGACCGCCCATCAGCGCCCACATGGCGATGAAGAACGGAATGAGCCAGCCGAACATGCCGCTGGCGCGCTGCTGCTCACTGGACGCGTCCATGGTGACGATTGACAGCGGTTCCAGTACCGCCACGTCAACACCGGCGTCAGTCAGGCTGCTGCGCACCAGCTGGTCACGGTACATGCCCAGGGCGGCGTTCAGCTTGCTGGTGGCCAGCTCACTCTGCATGTTGCCCATGAGGGTGTAGATGCTCAGGCTGGGACTGTCAGCGGACGCGAGAGCGCCGCTGAAGCCCTCGGGAACGACCAGGCCAGCCTGCACGTCGCCTTCGCGCACGGTTGCCTCCGCGTCGTCCGTCTCCTGAACCTCTATCAGGCTCAGTTCCAGCAGGCTGCGCATGTCCTGGGGCATGTGTTCCGAACCCTGCACCGCGACAGGCGTCAGGCTGACCGCTTCGCGTTCGAACAGGCCGCCCAGCAGCTGCGGCAGGCCCAGCATCATCACCGGCATGAGCACCAGCGGGATGATGATGTTGGAAACCAGCGCGCGGCGGTCGCGGAAGGTGGAGAGGATTTCCTTCCTGGTCAGGTGCCAGATGGTTCCGAAGCGCATCAGGCTTCAACTCCTGACTTCACCAGGCGGAAGAAAGCGCCCTCAAGGTTGTCGGCTCCGGTGCGGGCGGAGAGCTCGCTGACGGTGCCTTCGGCAATGAGTTTGCCCTTGTCGATGATGGCGATGCGGTCGCACAGCTCCTCGACCTCACTCATGACGTGGGTGGAGTAGATGACGGCGCGGTCGCTGCTCGGGTAGTTGCGCACGAAGTCCAGCACCGCCCGGCGCGCCATCACGTCCAGGCCGCTGGTCGCCTCATCAAAGAAGATGACCGGCGGGTCGTGCAGCACGGCGCGGGCGATGACTATCTTCTGCTTCATGCCGGTGGAGAAGC
>CAZPLV010000162.1:0-4653 GCA_964587295.1 uncultured bacterium | reverse complement strand
GCCCTGAAGGAACTCGATGCGATGGCGACCTTCACAGTCGAGACTCTGGAGCAGGCTGCCGAGGCAATCGCCTACGTCTTCGAGTAACACAATGAGTTAACACGGGTTCCGTGCTACACTGAACCCGTGGCCAATCTGACGCTGACAATTGACGACGCGACCCTTAAGCGCGCCCGGATCCGTGCGCTTGAGCAAGATACCTCTGTCAACGCCCTGGTGCGTGAATTTCTGACGGAATTCGCATCTTCAGGTGAACTGTCAGATGAGCGCGACGCCCTGCTGCAACTGATTGATGACAACCAGGCAGGTGTCAGCGCGACCGGGAGAACCTGGACCAGGGAAGAAATTTACGAGGACCGGGTCAGATAGCCACGTTCCTGGACACGAATGTTCTGGTCTGCACGTTTGACCACAGCGATCAGAGAAAACAGCGGCTTGCCCGCGAACTCGTTGCCAATGCGGATGAACTGTTCACACTCAGCAGTCAGGTGCTGAGCGAGTTCTATTGGGTTGCGACCCGCAAACTGAAGCCGGCTCTGGCAGAGGATGTCGCGGAAGATGCCGTCAAGAGATGGGCGCGACTTGCATATGTCGTTCCGGTCGACAAAGCTGCTGTTCAGTCTGCGATCAGACTGGCCAGAGGCAATCGATTGGCCCTGTGGGACGCACAGCTGATTGTCGCAGCCAGAATAGCTGGCTGCGACGAACTGCTCACAGAGGACCTGAACGACGGGCAGGAAATTGAAGGCATCAGGATTCGTAATCCGTTTCGGGAAAGCTGACACCGGGCGCCGGGCGACACCCCTTGTCCAGCCAATACCTTATTTGCTAAGGTATTGAGCACAGCCCCTTCAGCCGGAGGGGGCAAAAAATCGGGCGCATCCTTCTGCCTCGAAGCTAAAGGGATGCGCCCACCTCGCCACCTGTGAAGGTCGCGCCGGTATGGCTGAATCATACCTTAAAAAGCGTGGCCTGGAAAGGAATAACGGTCGTTTCGCCTCATGTCGCGTACCGTTCCGGAAGCAGAGCTCCTGGTTACCGCAGTCCTGTTTGAGCCGTTCGGACTGTGGTGGGCGCAGCGGCAGGATCCTGCCCTGCAGGGCCGCCCTCTGGTCAGCGTCCTGGCTGACCGGGTGATGCACGCCACTCCGGCCGCACGCCAGGAGGGGATCACACCCGGCCTTGCCCTGGCCGCCGCCCGGCTGAAAACCAGCAACCTGCACGTTGTGGACACCGATCCGGCCCGCCTTAACGTGCAGTGGTCCTGGCAACTTGAGGAACTTAATTCCTGGTCCCCCTGGCTGTTCAGCCCTGGTATGGGCCGGGCCTGGCTGCTGCTCAAACCCCGCGAGGCAGTCCGCCTGGCCCTGGAGTACGGGGCGCAGGCCGGAGCCGCGTCCAGCCGCGAACTGGCCCTGGCTGCCGCTCTCGTCACCCCGCCCGGTCAGCTGAGGACGGTGGAGCCGGGTCAGGAAGAACGGTTTCTGGGACGCATACCGGTCAACCGCCTGCCCGCACTGGGTTTCGAACAGAAAGCAACGGAACGTTTTTCTTTCCTGGGTGTCCGCTTTCTGAGTGACCTCAGGCACTGGAAGGAATCCCAGCTGCGCAGCATCACCGGCCCGGATTCCACCAGGCTCCACCGGCTCCTGCATGGCCCCCATGAAACGCGGGTGCCTCTGTACCAGCCGGAAAAGACCATCCACAGCAGCTACTCTTTTGATGACACCGTTAACGAGCCTTTCCAGCTGGAGCCTGTGGTGCGGCTGCTCAGCCGGCGCCTGGAACGGAAGCTGGACGGGCTGGCCACCTCCCGGGTGCTTATCACCACCGAAAGCCTGGGACTCAAGTTGCCGGACGAGGTCATCTGCAAGGACCCCGTGCAGGACGCCGGAGTGCTGACCCGCCTGGTCTGGCGCTCCCTGCAGCGCACCAGTGCCCTGGGCCTGGGCATCGAACAGCTCGACATCACACTTGCCGACCTGAGCCGCCCTCAGGCGCAGCATGGTCTCTGGCCCCAGAAAGAAGCCCGGGAGCAGGCCATCCGTCTTGTCAGCCGGCGCTTCCCGGGTGCACTTCTCGGCTTCGAACTCATCGACCCCTATTCACTCGCACGGGATCGGCGCTACCGGCTGCTCCGGCTGGATACCGGCGAAACCGTCAGTCCATCTGCCTCCCGATCCACTCCGGTGACCAATCATGCGCCAGCAACACTCACAGCTGCCCGTTCAGCTGGATGATTCCGGCAGGCCACTGGCTGTCCTCTGGGATGGCCGGTTCCTGCCGGCCAGCATCATCGACAGCTGGGAGTGGGCCGGCGACTGGGTCAGCGGCCTGAGTGAACGCAGGTACTGGCTCGTCAGCCTGGAGGGCGCCGGTGTGCTGGAGCTGTATCAGGAGCTGGAAACGGAACTGTGGGTGCTCTCCGCCGTGCAGGACTGAACGCGGTCCGGTGTACAGGCCTGTACGCCTGCCCGGATGCCCAAACCGGCAGCTGTTACTCTGGATAATCAAACCAGCCATGGTGGCCGGAATACACGACAACCATCCAAGGAGCCCGAATGAACCTCAGACTGCTGATTGCGACCGTACTTGTTTCCCTGCTGGCCGGCACTGCCCTGGCGCAGGACACCAACCCGGGAACCGACCAGCTGAGTGCAGCGCCGCTGCGGTTCAACCTGGCCCTTGCCAGCGCCGGGTCAGGCGGCCTGGTTGCACAGGCAGCCGTCAGTCACGACACCCTGCTCGCCGGGCTCGGCGTCCGCCTGGCAGCCGAGTACGGATTCGGCGTCGTACCATTCAGCGTCACAGCCGGAATAATCGAGCATGCTCCCCTCGGGCCCGTCGAACTGTACGCCGGGCTGGGCGTCGGCACCAGTTTTGAAACAACCGGAGCACTCATCTACGGGGAACTGCTCCTGGGAGGTAACTACCGGCTTAGTGAGCACTTTGCCGTTTACGCCGAAGGCCGTTTCCGCCCGTACTTTGACGGAACCGCCCAAGGCCTCGGCGGACTCGGAGCCGGCCTGCAGATCCGTTTCTGAAAACCGCTCCTTTGAATCTCACCTGCAAACCGTGCGGGCCTGCGACAGACTGCCAGGCCCGCACGTCATTGAGCCAGACGAAACCCCTTTTCTGTAAAGCTCCCTTGACATACCGCCCAGCGAAGCATACAGTTTGTCAAACACGCTTTACACAGGAGGGTTGGCTATGGCCACCAAACAAACAATACGTTCAAGCGGAATGCGGCAATTCACCATCGGAATGATTGCTTACGGCGTCATCGTGCTGGCCATGGGCTTTCTGGTCGAACCTGAAAACCTGCCCATGTTCTCCGGCGTGCTGCTGGCACTGCTGCCCACAGCCGCGGCAGTCTGGGCAATGGCCGGCTGGTGGCGCACAATCCGCAGTTTCGACGAACTGCAACGGAAGACCTTCGCGGAAGCAGGCCTCATATCTCTGGGGTTAACCTCAGCCGTCACAGTGACTTACGGCTTCCTGGAGTCCTGGGCAGGCTTGCCGAAGCTCAGCATGTTCTTCGTGTTCCCGTTCATTGCAGCAATCTATACAGCGGCGCTGCCCATCGTCCGGCGCCGCTTCTTCGCATGACCAACCGGCTGCGGGTCCTGCGAGCAGAACGCAAATGGTCGCAGGCGGACCTGGCCGGACGGCTCGGCGTCAGCCGCCAGACCATCAACGCAATCGAGACCGGCCGGTACGATCCGAGTCTGCCCCTGGCATTCGCCCTGGGACGCCTGTTCGGACTCGCAATTGAGGACATATTCAGCGATGAACCAGGTAACGTTCGCAACGGGTAGCGATCAAAAAAATAACAGCCAGCCTGTGGCTCCCTTGAACCAACTGCAACGGCGTTTATTGCTGCCAGCTGCACAACAGAAATCGGCGTATCCTGTTCCATGGCCCCACTGAAGGTTGAACGTTACTCCGACGTCAGCAGCTTCGCCAGCCTGACCACCACGTTCCTGGAGGAACACGAAGCTGCCCATTGTCTGCAGCTGGGCCTGCTCGGGGCCATGCAGCAGAACCTCTGGCCGGACCGGCACCTGCTGGCCGTAACCGAGCATGGCCGCCCGGTTCTGGCAGCGATTCAGACTCCCCCTCATCCGATGATCCTGTCCCATACGGACGTACCGGAAGCAACCCAGGCGCTGGTGGACGAACTTCTGATGCCGGACGCATCTGAACCGCCAGCCATGATTATGGGACCGGCGGCCGTCACCGGACAATTCGCTGCCCACTGGGGCGCGGGCGGCCGCAGCACGGAACTTGCTGACCGCGAACGTATCTACCAGCTTGAACAGGTCACCCCGGTCACCAACGTCAGCGGCAGTGCGCGCCGGGCCGAGCCCTCCGACACGGAGCTGCTCATAAGGTGGTTCACGGACTTCCATCTGGAGGCACTGGGTGATGAACCTGCTGACGTGGCAGCGAACATCGAGCGCCGCCTGAAAACAGCATCTGCAATCACCGGACTGTGGATCTGGACCATAGACGGCGAGCCGGTGTCATTTCTTGGAGCCGGCGCTCCCACACGCAATGGCGTCCGCATCGGCCCTGTGTACACGCCGCCCGAGCAGCGGCAGCACGGCTACGCCAGTGCACTGGTGGCGCACGTGAGCCAGGAACTGCTGG
>CAZPLV010000161.1:0-4706 GCA_964587295.1 uncultured bacterium | reverse complement strand
AACAGCCGGGGGCGGCGGCTGCGGGACCGTGGGCGGCTGGTTCAGCGCTGGCGGGCGGTCGGCGTCCGGGGCACGCGGAACATCAGGCAGGGTCAGCTGCTGACGCTGAGCGGTGTACTGCTCTTCGGTGCCGGGTACCGGCTGGCCGTTGGCGTCAAGTCCGTAAAGCCATACGAGCAGTGTCGTACCGTCCTGCTGCAGTTGCGCACTGAAGCCCGTCATCTCGTTTTCCAGCAGGAACCAGCCGCTGGCTGTCTGCTGGTCCGCCTGTATCGTCAGGGGAAGGGGTGCCCCGGCTCCATACAGCGTGCCGGTCAGCTGTCCGTCAGGACCAGCCTCGAAGGCAACCACGAAACCGATCTGCTGCTCCATGTAGGTGCCCAGCAGCGGGTGCTGGGCGAGTGCGGTGCCGGCTGTTGCCGCCAGGGTCAGCAGCGCGGTTCTCAGGATTACGGCCAAACGCGAGTTCATTGGTGTCTCCTCCTGCGCTGACTTTAGGAGAAGACACCTTAACTGCGGCTTAATGGCTCAGCTCAGCGCTCGCGCTTCAATGGCGTCGGCCGGTTGCCGAGGATGCCCTCAATCCGCTGCATGACATCGGGAGTCAGTTTCTCGACGACATCAGCCGCCTTCATGTTCTGCTCCACCTGTTCGGGTCGCGAGGCGCCTGTGATGACAGAGGACACCTGCGGGTTCTTCAGGCACCATGCAAGTGCCAGCTGGGCGGTGCTGCAGCCCAGCTCACCGGCCATGGCGCTGAGCAGGCGCACCTTGCGGATCTGCTCCTGGCCCTCCCCGGACTCCAGGCGGCGGCGGAGGAACTCGTAACCCTCGACGTTTGCGCGGCTGTCCTCCGGGATGCCATCGTTGTATTTGCCGGTCAGGAAACCGCTGGCCAGCGGACTCCAGATGGTGAGCCCCAGTCCGAACGAGTCATAAAGACGCGAGTACTCGACTTCGACCCGGTCACGCTTGAACATGTTGTACTGCGGCTGCTCCATAGTCGGCCCGATCAGATGCTCACGGCGGGCGATTTCATGCGCCTCCCGCAGCTGCTCGGCATTCCATTCACTGGTGCCCCAGTAGAAAGCCTTGCCCTGGTCAATGAGCCAGTTCATTGCCCGGACTGTCTCCTCGATCGGCGTGGAAAGATCGGGGCGGTGGCAGAAGACAAGGTCGACGTAATCGAGCTGCAGTCGCGCGAGCGCTGCATTGGTGCCTTCGATCACGTGCTTGCGGGAGAGGCCGCGGTCGTTCGGACCGTCGCCGCCCCAGAAAATCTTCGTGGAGATGACCAGGTCCTTGCGCTTCCAGCCGGCCCGTTTGATGACGTTGCCCATCATCACTTCGGAGTCGCCTGACGCGTAGCCTTCGGCGTTGTCGAAGAAGTTCACTCCGGCGTTCCAGGCGGCTTCCATGCAGGCATGAGCCACATCCTCGCCGATCTGGGTACCGAAGGTCACCCATGAACCGAACGAAAGTTCTGACACCTGAAGACCGGACGCACCGAGATAACGGTATTTCATGGTAATTCCTCCCGCGGTTAGCTGTCTGAAAGGCTATCACGACAGGAAGTCGCTCAGGAGGCCGGCACTTGAGCGAAAATACAGGCTCTGCTATAGTCGCAGCACATGAAGCTGCTCTTGACCATAGTTCAGGACGCCGATGCCGGTCGTCTCCAGCAGGGCCTGTCCTCCGAAGGTTTCCAGTCCACAAAACTGGCTTCCACCGGTGGTTTCCTGCGTGAAGGCAACACCACGTTCATTATCGGCATTGAGGAGAAGGATGTTCCGCGGGTCATGGAAATAATTCATGAAACCTGCAGGGAGCGCAACCGTATAGTTGCCGGCAGCGCATTCCACGCCCCGGAAGGCAGTTTCACCGCCTACCCGGTTGAAGTGCCGGTCGGCGGAGCCATTGTATTCACGGTTGACGTCGAATCATTCGCCCGCGTCTGAACT
Source organism: uncultured bacterium (assembly GCA_964587295.1). GTDB lineage: Bacteria > Deinococcota > Deinococci > Deinococcales > Trueperaceae > CALDPK01. The sequence continues at coordinate 2,745 of CAZPLV010000161.1, read as the reverse complement.
GACGGCAGGCTGAATCAGCCTGCCACACTCATGCCCACGCCGAATCGTCCCGGCGGGGTGATGGTCACGTGGTCCTGTTCGACTGTCACGTAACCGGCACTCTGCAGTTCATGAAGGACCATGGCCAGAAACTCTGGCGGATCGGTCGTTCGCGCGCCGATCTCGGCAAGACTGCAGTCCGGTCCGAGCAGCCCGACAAGGGAAAACAGACCCTTGGCGGCAAGACTGAGACTGTTGTCCGCACTTACGATATCGCTCGCCCTGATGGGCCGGTTCATGGCCTGTTCCACACCGGTGAGTCTAGCTGTTCCGCTTTGGTGCCGATGGGGAAATCTCACGTCCGGGACGATGATTTTCTCACATGCTGGCGTTGACGATCTCCCGTGCCTCATACATGATCAGCTCAAGATGCCCCTGACCGCGGAAGCTCTCGGCATATATCTTGTAAATGTCCTCGGTTCCTGAGGGCCTGGCAGCAAACCAGCCGTAATCAGTGGTTACTTTCAGCCCACCGATCGGAGCGTCATTGCCGGGTGCCCGCACCAGCCGCTCACGGATCGGGTCACCGGCCAGTTCCTGAGCCTTGACTGCCTCGGGTGAAAGCGCGGCCAGCGCGGCCTTCTGCTCCCGGGTGGCAACCGCGTCAGTCCGCGCGTAGACAGGCTCGCCATGCTCGCGTACGAGCCGGCGGTAGTGCTGTTGCGGATTGCGGCCTGTCACTGCCGTGATTTCGGCTGCCAGCAGGCACATGATCAGTCCGTCCTTGTCTGTGCTCCAGGGAGTGCCGTCCAGGCGCAGGAACGACGCACCTGCACTCTCCTCACCAGCGAAGCCAAGACTGCCGTCCAGCAGGCCGTCGACGAACCATTTGAAACCGACAGGCGTTTCGACCAGCCTGCGACCGTGCGCCGCAGCAACCCGGTCGATCAGCGAACTGGATACCAGGGTCTTCCCCACCGCAGCGTCATCTCGCCAGCCCGGCCGGTTGCTGAACAGGTAATCGATGGCCACCGCCAGGTAATGGTTCGGGTTCATCAGCCCTTCGGGGGTGACGATGCCGTGCCGGTCGGCGTCCGGGTCGTTGCCGAAAGCCAGGGTAAAGTCAGGCGCCATGCGCACCAGCCCGGCCATCGCCCAGGGCGAGGAGCAGTCCATGCGGATACGGCCGTCGTGGTCCATGGTCATGAACCCGAAGGTCGGATCAATCACGTCATTGACAACCTCCAGGTCAAGGCCCCACTTCTCGGCAATCTGCTGCCAGTAGTGCAGGCTGGCGCCGCCGAGCGGATCAACCGCCAGACGCACGCCGGAGTACCGGATGGCCTCCATGTTGACCACCTGGTCGAGTTCGTTCACGAACTCCGACTGCAGGTCACGTGCGTTTGCGGTCAGGGCCCTGCGGGCGGCCGGCCACGTCTCGCGGCGCACGCTGCTGAGCCCCTCAGTCAGCAGCTCATTGGCGCGGTCCTGGATCCAGCCGGTCGCGTCGGTATCCGCAGGTCCGCCGCTGGGCGGGTTGTACTTCAGGCCACCGTCTTCCGGCGGGTTGTGCGACGGAGTGATCAGGATGCCATCAGCCGGCGCGGCGCCGGCAGCGGCATTGTGCTGCAGGATCGCCCGGGATACGGCTGGGGTCGGAGTGAAACCGTCGCCTTCCTGGCCTATTACGGTCACGCCGTTGGCCAGCAGCACCTGCACTGCCGTCCGCAGTGCCGGTGTGGACAGCGCATGGGTGTCCTGGCCGATGTAAAGGGGGCCGGCGATTCCGTTGGCACTCCGGTACTCGGCTATTGCCTGGGCAATTGCCAGGATGTGGTTCTCGTTGAACGAGCATTCAGACGCCCTGCCGCGGTGGCCGGATGTGCCGAATGACACGCGCTGGGCCACCTCACTGGCATCAGGTGCCAGCGTGTAGTAGTCAGCTGTGAGGGTGGTGATATCGGCGCGGTCCGCCGCTGCGACTTTCTTCCCTGCGAGTGGACTGACGCTCATGAAATCCTCCAGAAAATTCCCGGTATCGCAAATCCTAGCACGGGCCGGACTGCCCACGGAATCCGTGCCAGTGCGTGTTAAGCTTCCGGCAACGCATCATGGGCCGAAGCCCGCTGCTTTAATGCAATCACACCGGAGGTATAGATGGACTGGTTACTCATCCTGATTCCGCTGGCCGCTGCTGCCGCACTCGTTTATGCGTGGCAGCTGGCCAAACAGGTGCTGTCTGCGGAAACAGGCAACAACGTCATGGTCGAAATTTCTGACGCCATCCGCGACGGAGCTTCGGCCTACATGAACCGTCAGTACCGCACCATCGCAGTCGTGGCCGTCCTTATCGTCGCCGCATTCGCACTTGTGGCCTACAGCCAGACAGGAATCGAACGTAACCAGTGGATCTGGATCACCATCGGCTTCGCTGTCGGCGCAATCTTCTCCGCGATCAGCGGCTACGTCGGCATGAATGTTGCCGTGCGTGCCAACGTGCGGGTGGCCCAGGCTGCCCGGACCGGTCTGAGCCGCGCACTTGACCTCGCTTTCAACGGTGGCGCGGTTGCCGGCCTGGCAGTCGCCGGACTGGCCCTGCTCGGTGTCGCCGGCTTCTTCATCGTGTTCCACCTGTTCCTCGGACTCAGCAACCCGGTTGAACCGCTGATCGGCTTCGCCTTCGGAGCCAGCCTGGTGAGCCTCTTCGCCCGCGTGGGCGGCGGCATTTACACCAAGGCTGCGGACGTCGGAGCTGACCTGGTCGGC
>CAZPLV010000160.1:0-4709 GCA_964587295.1 uncultured bacterium | reverse complement strand
GGTGCTTGCTGCGCGGGAAGTAGACGAGAAATAGCAGGATGAGTCCCAGGGCGAACCAGAAGCCGATGTGCCAGCCGACAATGCGTGCGTCGCCATAGCCGACGAGCAGCGCCAGGCTGCTGCTGATGGGCTGCCAGGGGTCAAACTGCCCGTGCGAGGCCAGCAGGAAGGTCTCACCGACCAGCCTGAAGCCAACGTGCAGCAGGATGAAGCCGCCGACAATGAGGCTGTCGCGCCTGATGCCGCCGGCCCTGATTTTCTCGTGAAGCATGGTTTCGGGATTGCGCTGGTTGAGTCGCTCATCCCTGGTGATGAACCGCCTGACCAGCAGCCAGGCCACCCCGATCAGCACGGCCGCAGTCAGCAGGTCAGCACCAAGCCGGTACAGTCCGCCGAACCAGCCGAGGCTCATACCCGCGTACCAGCCGGGCGGTATGTAGGCAAGCAGAACGTCAACAACGTTGACGAGGAGGTAATAGACGAAACCGTAGAAGACGAGTGCATGGAAGAAGCTGACCAGCGGACGGTGCTTGAATACCGTCCCCTGCCCCATCGTGCGGAGTATCGCTCCCGTCACGCGCCGGGGCATGTCATTGAAGCGGGGGTAGGTCGTTTCCTGTCCGCGTCTGATGCTCAGATAAAGGTTACGGAAACCTGGCCAGGCGAAGTACAGACAGGTTGCGGCGAAGACGGCAAAGATGATTTTCTCGGCCAGCGTAAGCATCTTGGTTACCTCTCGAGAGCCAGTGTAACGGCTGGGGGGTGACAGGGGGCAGGAAGTGTAGTAATCTTTTGCCACCACGGGAAGGAGGTGGTCCTGATTAAATTTGATGACAGTACCAGTGGAGGTGCCCGTCTCGGGTAACTGGTGACGCCTACCTTGTGAGCGGGACCAGATCCTCTCGCAAATCCAGGCGGGTACCGGCCCGCCCCGAACTGTTCGGGGCGGGTTTCTTTTGATTATTGCCCAGCGACTCTCATCTGCAGTACAGTGGTCACCGCAGGCAGCGGGTGAACAGGGCTAGAATTCAGAGCGATGCTGCAAAAGTCATCGAGCAAGGTCACATGGGATGTCCCCGAGCAGATCAGCCGGCTGGGCAGGCTGCTCAATGGCGGCACGGGCCTGGTTGAGGTGCTGGAGGAAATCGCGGTTGCGGCAGCAGAACTGGCCGGAGGCGACCATTCCGACATCACACTTTTTGACCCGATGCTGCGGCGGGTTGTTCCGCCCCGCAGCCGCCGTGTGTTCATGCACCAGGGTGATGAGGATGCCGCGGACTGGGTCCGGGAAAACCGCACCCAACTGCTGGTGCCGGATGTCACCTATGTGGCGGCAGAGAATGACCTTACTCTTTACAACCGGGATATCGCCAGTTACATAGGCATTCCGATTTTCAGTGGCGGCCATGTCGAGGGCGCGCTGCTGGTGTTCTGCCGCATGCCCCGCTCGTTTGAGGACGGCGAGGCTGAGGTGCTTGAACTGCTTGCCAGCATGGCGGGCACGGCCATCACCCGGCACCGGCTGCAGCATGACTTCGAGGAGGCCAGCCGGATTCTGCTGCGCCTCTCACTTACCGATCCCGCTACGGGCGTGGCCACCCTGCACCAGTACGAACAGATGCTGGCCCGGGAATGGCACCGCGCGCTGGCCGAGGGCCTGCCCCTTGCTGTCATGCAGGTGGAAGTGCATGTGAAGGCCGACCCGGATAACGAACAACCGTTCCTGCGCTGCAGCGAGGCCGCCCTGGCGCGCACGGCACGCCTGCTGCACTCTTCGCTTTACCGCGCCGGGGACGTTATTGCCCGGGTCGGGGACAGGCGCCTTGCGCTGCTCCTTCCGGAGACGGATGAAGCCGGCGCCATGGCGATAGCCAGACGCCTGCGCCGGGATGTGGCGCAGATGCTGGGAGAATCCGGTGAAGGGAACGGCCGGATCAGCCTGCTGATTGGCGTCAGTTCCTACGACAGTCTGCAATTGCGCCGGGGTCCACGCTTCACTCCGGTCGACCTGGACCAGCAGGCAGCTGCCGCACTCGAGCTGGCCAGCGCCCAGGGTGAGGGCGACCAGCTGCAGGCACTGAGTCTGCTTTAGGCACGTCCGCCTGCCCTACAATCATTACGTGAAGAGCAATGTTTCTGACTGGGTCACGCACGTGGACCTGGTTTTTCCGCAGGACGCCAATCCGCTGGGCACCATGTTCGGTGGCCGGGTAATGCAGATCATGGACGTGAACTCGGCAATTGCCGCGTTCCGCTTCTGCCGGATGGCAGCAGTCACCGCCTCAAGTGAGCCGATTGACTTCCGGGGGCCCATCCGGGTGGGCGACATCATCGATGTCCGCAGCCGCCTGACCTGGGCCGGACGCAGCAGCATGATCGTGCGCAACGAGGTTTACAGCGAGAACCCGCTGACCGGCGAACGCAACCTGTGCACCATAGGCCACATGAACTTCGTTGCCATCGGTGAGGACGGGCGTCCGGCACCGGTTCCGGAACTCGAGGTGCGCACGCCGGAGGAGCAGCGTCATTGGCAGGAGGGTGAACTCATCCGCCGGCACATCCTGGCGCGAAGGGAGCTGGACGGAAGCTAGCCGGGCCGGGGGCGGCCGGCACCCAGCAGTCTCAGGCCGTTGACCACCACCAGCAGCGTGCCGCCTTCGTGCCCGAGCACGCCCAGCGGCAACGGCAACCTGCCCAGCAGTGTGGCAATGACCATCACAACCATGATCAAGGTGGCAAAAAACAGGTTCTGCCTGAGCACCCGGTTGGTCTGGCGGGAAATGCGGAACGCCAGCGGGAGCATCCGCAGGTCATCTCTCACGACCACTGCGTCAGCAGCTTCCATGGCCGCGTCACTGCCGATGCCGCCCATGGCGAAGCCGACGTCAGCGGTCGCGACTGCCGGTGCATCGTTGATGCCGTCACCTATATAGGCGACCCTGTGATCCACGCGCAGCGAGGCCAGAATCCTGACCTTGTCCTCCGGCAGCAGACCGGCGTGCACGTCCTCAAGTGGCAGCCCGAGCTGCCTGGCCAGCTTGTGCGCGACCGGTTCGGCGTCACCGGTGAGCATCACCAGATGCTCGATTCCGGCTTCCTTCAGCTCATCCACGAACTGCTGGGCTTCGGGCCGGAGCTGGTCCGCCATGCCGATCAGGCCGAGCACAGTCTCGTCACGTCCGACGATGATGGCGGTCATTCCCTGGCTGAGCAGTCGCGCCAGGGCGGATTCCGCTTCCGGCGTCAGGGTCATGCCGAGTCCGCGTGGCACCCGCTCGTTGCCGGCCCACCAGGAACTGCCGTCCAGCGTGGCGTTCAGGCCGCTGCCCGGCAGGGCCTGAACGTCGGTGAACGCCCGCGGCTGAATTCCCCGCTCTTCCCCGTAACGCACGATGCCAAGCGCCAGCGGATGCTCGGAGCGGGCTTCCAGACCGGTGGCGACCTCAAGCAGTTCACGTTCACCGCCTGTGAGTGCCACCACTTCCTGCACCGCGGGCTTGCCACTGGTGAGCGTACCCGTCTTGTCAAAAGCAACCGCAGTGACCGAACTCAGATCCTCCAGACCGGCAGCACCCTTGAACAGCAGCCCCCGGCGCGCGCTGGCCGCGATGGCCGAAAGGGTGGCCGCCGGCACACTGATCACGATGGCACAGGGGCTGGCAACCACCAGCAGCGTTGCCGCCCGGTACATCGAGTCCGTCCAGGTCATGCCGGACAGCCAGAACGCCAGCAGACCCACGGCGCTGCCGACCAGCACGGTGATTGCGTAGCGCTGACCGAACCAGTCACCGAAACGCTGACTGGGTGACTTCTGCTCCTGCGCCTCCGTGACCAGCCGGATCATACGCGCCAGGGTCGTGTCGCTGCTGCCCCGGTCCGTGTGAATCACCAATGCGCCGGTCGTGTTCATGGTGCCGGCCATTACCTGTGAGCCGGGTGACTTGTCCACCGGCACTGATTCGCCGGTCATGCTGGATTCGTCGATACTGCTGTAGCCCTCCAGCAGGGTGCCGTCAATCGGAATCCGTTCACCCGGGCGGACCAGTACGACGTCCCCTGGCTGCAGCAGTGTCGTTGCCACCGTGCGCTCGTAACCATCAACCAGCAGCGTTGCCTCATCGGGCCGCAGCTCAAGCAGCGCGGTTACCGCGCGCCTGGTCCGGCTCATCGCCAGGTCCTCAAGCACCCCTGCCAGGTTGAACAGCACCAGCAGGAATGCCCCGTCACGTGCCTCGCCGACCGCGGCGGCTGCCAGCGCCGCGGTCACCATGAGCAGGTCGATGTCGAACTGTCCTTCGCGCAGCTCCCGCAGCGCGGTTACGCCAGGGCGCAGGGCACCGGCCAGATAAGACACGATCAGTGCGGCAGTCACGTAAACCCCGGCCGCTCCACCTGCCTGCAGAATCATGGCGGCAGCAAGTCCGGCGGCTGTGATGATGGTCAGCGCCGTGGCAAGCCGCAGCTCCCGGCTGCCGGATCGGTCTGCGCCCGCTGGTTCCGGGTTGACGGCTGCGGCTTCAAGCATGCACCAATCATAACTCGGAATGATTCCCATAAATGTCCCGGTTGGCTTGCCGCGCGGCGGAGCTGGCCACATCCGGCTGCCGCGCCAACGTCTCATCAAGTGTTGGATAATGGGTCATGGCTGATAACGAGTTCCCGATTGACGTAAGTGGCTATGTACCGCTGAAACTGGATGTAAACGCCCG
>CAZPLV010000159.1:0-4739 GCA_964587295.1 uncultured bacterium | reverse complement strand
GCGCCATATACTGTGTGCGGGAATTAAGGGTACCGGTGCCGAAACGAAGGAACTGAGCCCACCGGGTGGTGTGATTGACCATGAGTATTGCAGTGAACGTCAAGTTTGAAGAGGAGATTCTCACGTGAGAAACCCCAGGCCCGTGTTGCTTCAGCTATGGACTGTGCGCAATGAACTCAAGACTGACTTCGAAGGAACGATTGCCGAACTGAGCCGCATGGGCTTTGACGGAGTAGAGCCATTCAACTACCCGGCGGTGCCGGCCGCGGGTCAGGCTGCCGTCTTCCGGAACAACGGGCTAAGCGTGCAGGCAGCTCACCTGCCACTGCCGGCCGGCGAGACGCTTGATCAGTCGCTCGAGGCGGCAGCCGAGTTCAACGTGGACTGGATAGTCTCAGGCTTTGGCCCTGACGATTTCGGCAGTGACGCAGCAATCAGCCGTACTGCAGAGCGTGCGAATGAAGCCGCCGGCAACGCTGCGGCCGCCGGTTACGGCTTTGCGCTGCACAACCACTGGTGGGAGTTTGAGGGTGAACCTCCGGTCTGGGAGCGGTTCCTGCCGCTGCTTGATCCTGCGGTGAAAATCGAACTGGACACTTATTGGGCTCGGGTCGCCGGGCGGGATCCGGTCAGCCTGCTGGGGCAACTCGGGTCACGGGCGCCACTCGTGCACATGAAGGACGGCCCGGCTCTGCAGGCGGAACCGATGCTCGCACTCGGTGACGGCAAGCTCGATGTTCCTGCGATTGCACGTGCAGCCGCAGCCGACGTGCTGATTATCGAACTTGATGAATTCGAAGGCAACATGATGGACGCCGTGTCCCGCTCCCTGCAGTATCTGCGTGAGATCGAGGGTCACGGCTGATGGCGGAGAAGCCATTGCGGGTTGGCATAGTTGGCTGTGGCAACATCCTGCCCCAGTACATGAACACGCTCCTGAACTCAGATACGGTGGAACTGGTGGCGCTGGCTGACCTGAACGTGGAACGCGCCATGGCCGCAGCCGAGCCCCACGATCTGCAGGGTCTGAGCCCGGAAGACCTGCTGGCCATGCCTGAACTGGATCTGCTCGTTAACCTGACAATCCCGGCGGCGCATGCCCCCGTCAGCAGAGCAGCACTGGAACGCGGTCTGCACGTCTACAGCGAGAAGCCACTCGCCCTGTCTCGCTCCGACGGGCTGGAACTGCTTCAGCTGGCAGAATCAAAAGGCGTCATGCTTGCTTGCGGACCGGATACGTTCATGGGTTCAGCATTCCAGCGTGCCCGGGAGCTCGTTGCCGCCGGCAGCATCGGCACCGTGATCGGCGCATCTGCGGCCTTCTCGGGACGCGGGCCGGAAGCTTGGCACCCGGATCCGGCTTTCTTCTACCAGCCTGGTGCGGGTCCGCTGTTTGACCTCGGGCCCTATTACCTGACCCACCTGGTGAAGCTGCTGGGCCCGGTCAGCTTGGTCAGCGGTTCGGTGCGGATCGGTTTGCCTGAGCGCGTCATAGGCAGCGGCCCCAAGGCCGGCCAGGTGATTCCCGTGACCACGCCGACCACAGTGAATGCCTTGCTGGAATTCGAGTCAGGTCCGCTGGCTTCCTTCAGCTGCAGTTTTGATGTCCTGGCGAGCGATCGTCCCTACATTGAATTGCATGGTTCAGAAGGAACACTGCAGCTGGCCGACCCGAACATGTTTGCCGGAACCGTCCGTATTTTCCAGGCCGCTGCGGGCAACTGGCAGGAAGAGGTGACCCAGCAGGCAACCGGCATGGGTCGGGGCACGGCGGTACTGGACATGGCAGCAGCCATCCGGACCGGGACAGAAGCAATTGCCAGTGGCCGTGATGCATTCCATGTGCTGGACATAATGCACTGCATACTGGAGTCCGCCGAGTCGGGCCAGCATGTCCGGCCCCAGCCATTGGGCGCGGAGCTCGTGGCCGGCTGAAGCGCCCGGGAATTTCAGTCAGAGTCCCGCTTGGGCGTCAGCACAACTTCGGCTATTTCCGCCACTTCAGGGCTGGGCGGCTGTTCGTCGCCGCCGGCAGCCGCGCTCAGGGCGCGCCTGTGGACTGTCAGTCCCTGACGAGTCTGACCGCAGTAAACGAACGTCTCAGCGTACCTGGCTCTCGAACAGCTGCGGCCGGTCCAGCAACCCGCGCAGCATGAGCAGCATCACGACATCCAGAAGCAGCAGTCCTCCCGCTATTGCAAAGATGACGCCGCTACTCAGGAGCAGCACGCCCGTCACCTGACCAACGACCAGACCAATAACCGGCAGGACCACGATGCCCCCGAGCTGGTAGGCAGCCTGGAAGGTGCTGACCCGCGCGCTGATGAATACGTTCAGCAGAATCGTTGCCATACTCAGCAGGGGAATCACCAGCAGCATCAGCGGCAACCAGTTCACGCTCGGGAAGAATACGCGGCCCATCCACGGCCAGGCAACGGAATTCACAGTCAGGACGGTCAGCAGGAACGTGCCCAGCGTCAGCATGATTGACGGCAGGAACGAAGCCATGACCTTGCCGATGAACAGCGTGTTGAGGCTGACCGGGCTGAACAGGAGCGACTCGAGCGTTCCGCGTTCCTTCTCCCCTGCAAAACTATCGGCGGTGATGGTGCTTGACGCCATTACCGGAATCAGCAGAAACAACGGTGCAAGCAGGTAATTCGCCAGGAAATAAACAGCCTGCTGAGTCGGGTCGCCGAACTGCGCCAGCCGCTCTTGAAGGCTGCCAGCAGGAATCTGTTCAAGCAGGACCAGCAGGTCCTGAAGGTCACGGCTGTCTGCGCCGAACCGGAAGATTGCCCACACGATACCCCCGGGCAGGATTATGCCCAGCATGACGGGAACAATGAGCATGGGCAGCCACACCTGCAGGTTGGCGAATATTGCGCGCATGTCCTTGCGGGCGATGGCAAGTGCGGCTCGGCGACGGTTCATGAGAGCCTCTCCTGCCGGATCTGAAAATAAAGGTCCTCGAGAGTCTGTTCCCTGATTTCTGCCCCGAACAGCCGCGCGTCATTCGCCAGGGAGCGCAGCAGGCCCGGCACCTCATCACGACGGGAGAGACGGAACCTGAATCGCTGCTCTTCAGCGGAGTAAAGCAACTCGAAAGCATGTCCGGCGAAGGAACCGGCTGAGTGCGGCAAATCGGCTTCAACGTCGAGAATAACGCCGTCCTGATACTTGTGTCGCAGCTCGGACAGCGTCCCTGATTCAATCAGTCGGCCTTCGTCAATGAACACGTAACGGTCGCAGACGAGTTCAAGCTGCTGCAGCAGATGCGAGCAGATCAGGATTGTGGTTGGTTTACGCGTGTTGAGGCGGCGTATCGACTCCAGCACCATGCGGGTGCCGTCCGGGTCCAGGCCGTTGGTGGGTTCATCGAGGAACAGCGCGGGCGGATCGTGGAGAAGGGCTTTTGCAAGGCCCAGTCGCTTGCGCATGCCGGTGCTGAACGTGCCCACGTTGCGGTGCAGGTCCTCGGCGAGGCCGAATTCCTGCAGAAGTTCTGCCGGGCGTTCACGGTCAGTGATGTCGTACAGGTCCGCGAAGAAGCGCATGTTGTCGAGCGCTGACATGTTGCGGTAGAAGTCAGCGCTTTCGGTCAGCACGCCGGTGGCCAGCCGTACTGCTTCACCGTCGCCGACGGGGTCGAGCCCGTTAACGCTGACGCTGCCTGCGTCCGGTCTGAGTACACCGCTCAGCAGGCGTACCATTGTGGTTTTACCCGAGCCGTTGGGACCGAGCAGGCCGACGACTTCTCCGGCAGCAACACTGAATGAAAGGTCGCTGATGACCGTCTTATTGCCGAAACTTTTGCTGACGTGTGTGGCGTCAATCATGCTGACTCCGGTACAGGGCTCAGCCCTTCAGTGCGCCGACGGTCACTCCCCGCAGGAAGTAGCGCTGGAAAGAGAAGAACACGATGATGATGGGAATAGCGGCCAGGGTTGCCCCGGCCATCTGCAGGCCGTAAAACAGAGGTTCCTCGTCACGGATGAGTGCCAGACCCACTTGCAGGGTGCGCATGTCCGCCGACCTGGTTGCAACCAGTGGCCACAGGAACAGGTTCCACATGCCGACGAACGTGATGATGCCCAGGAAAGCCATGCCGGGACGGACCATCGGCAGCACGATGCTCCAGAACACCTGCCATTCGTTGGCACCATCAACCCGGGCGGAGTCCATCAGTTCGCCCGGCAGCGTCTGGATGAACTGCTTCATCAGGAACACCCCGAACGGTGCTGCCAGCAGCGGCTGGATCAGGCCCTGATACGTGTCGACCATGCCGAGCCGGGTGACGATGATGAACAGCGGCACCAGAATCGCCTCGTTGGGAAGCATGACCGCCATGATGTGCAGCCAGAACAGCGGTTTATTGCCCTTGAACGGCATCTTGGCGAAAGCGTAACCGGCCATGCTGGCGGTCAGCACCGTGAACACGGTCACCGTCACCGCCATGATTGTGGAGTTCATGATCCACAGCAGGAAGCCGGGCCGGTTCAGGATTTCCGCGAAGTTACGCAGCGTCGGGTTGGAGGGAATCACTTCCGGTGGGAAGCGCACGGTCAGAGCAGCGGGGGTGAAGGCCGTGGCAACCATCCAGTAGAGCGGGATGACCGTCATGAGTGCCAGAACGAGCACGATGCCTATGAACCAGACGGAGTTGAGGCCCCGTGGCGGAACGGGGTGCTCGCGGTCAAGCAGCCAGCGGTTCAGTCCTCTTGGTGGAGTGGCCATGT
>CAZPLV010000158.1:0-4747 GCA_964587295.1 uncultured bacterium | reverse complement strand
GCAGGATTCCGCCCCTTACGCCTCGTGTCTTCATGCCTTAAAGACTACCGCGTTCAGCCGCGGCACATGAAGCACATGCGGCACTCATGGCGGCTCAGCGGGCAGCGTCGGCTATGCCACCGACGTTGTAGTACAGCTTGAGGTATTCGGAAGCTACGGGCACGGCCACGCTGGAACTGAAGCCGCCGTTTTCGATGAAGACGACGATTGCAATCTCCGGGTCATCCGCCGGAGCGTAACCCATGAACCAGGCGTGCTCCAGCCCCTGGGCACGGCCATTCTCAGCCGTACCGGTCTTGCCGGCGATGGTCACGTTGAAGCCGGCGGGGCGGCCGAGGTAACGGTTGGAGCCATGGTCCGTGATCATCCTGACCATGCCCTCGCGAATCACGTTCCAGTGCCGGCCGCTGATGCTGTGGACATCGGTCTGCACGGCTTCGTCACCGATGTGGCTTATCAGGTGCGGTTCAATGAACTGCCCCTCGCTGGCGAGGGCAGTGGTCAGCTGCAGCATCTGCAGGGGTGTGGCCAGGATGTCGCCCTGCCCGATCACACTGTTGAGCGTAAAACCCGGGTACCAGGGCTCGCCGGTCGCCTGGCGTTTCCATTCCTCGCTGGGAACTCGGCCCGGCTTCTCCTCCGGCAGACCAACCTCAATCTGCGAACCCATGCCGAACTCGCGGGCGCTTGCCATCAGGTCCTGCACGAAAGGCGCCCAGCCCGAGGAGAACTGCGGGGTGTTCAGTGCGGCATTCCAGTAGTAGGTGTTGCATGAATCCGCGATGGCTTCGACGCTGGTGTAGTTGCCGCGGTGGAAGCCAGCCCAGTTGAACCAGTTGCGGCCGCCGTAGTTGATGCTGGCGCTGCAGGCGAACCGTTCGCCCGGGCTGCTGTAGCCTTCCTCAAGCAGCACGAAGCTCGTGAGCGGCTTGAACAGCGATGCCGGCGCGTACGCCTCGACGGCGCGGTTGAGCAGCGGCAGATAGGTGGAGTCGTTCAGCACGGAGCTCACTGCTTCAGGGTCGCTGGGACGGTAGGTGAATACGTTGGGATCGAAGCCGGGTGTGCTGGCCATTGCCAGGATTTCACCGCTGCGGACGTCAGAAACAAGCAGTGCACCCCGGACCGTTTCAATGTGCGGGTGGCCCCAGCGGGTGCGTTCCGTGTTCACGATCGGCACGGCTGACTCCAGTACTTCCTCGGCCCAGCGCTGCAGCTGCGGGTCGAGCGTCAACCGGATGTCGACACCGGGCTGGGCGGGCACCAGCACGCGTTCGCGCAGCTGAACGCGGCGGTTGTCCACTTCCACAAGCCGGGCGCCAGCCGCTCCGAACAGCTGTCGCTCCATGCCCGCTTCAATGCCCATCACGCCGACGAGCTCGTCGAGTGCATAGCCGGGGAAGCGCACGGGGTCCGCCAGGGTCGTGTAGCCCACCACCTGGGCTGCCAGTGTGGTCGGGTAGGTCCGTTCGATTCGTTCGCGCAGGTAGGCGTTGCCCTGCCCGGCGAGCAGCTCCTGCATTGCCGGCACGGCACGGTCCGGAATGTTCCAGACGATGGCTGCCCCGTTGGCGGCTTCTTCGGGCCGGGCCGGGTCAGGTTCGCGCAGTTCCTCGCCGGTCAGTCCGAGCAGGTAAACAATCCGCTCCCAGTTGGCGATGCCGCCGCCGCGGTACATCAGGTCATAGGCGATGCGGCTGTCCGCCAGTACGGTTCCGTCGCCGGCCAGAATGCGCCCGCGCAGTGGCGAGATGCGCTGCTCGACCATGAAGTTCTGGGTGCTCAACGCGGCGTACTCATGCGCCATCGCCAGCTGCAGGTACATGAGCCGGCCCGCAAACACCATCAGCACGGTGAGCATTACGCTCAGGAAGATTCTGACGCGACTGCTCACAGCACCTCGCGGTTGAGTCCACGCGGGGACGGCTGCAGGCTTTCGGCCAGGCCCAGCAGCCAGGTGCCGATCGCCAGCGTGAAGATTGAGTCAAACAGCAGGGTCGCAGGCAGCGAACCGAGTGAGCTCCAGCTGCCGGTCATCCAGACGAGCATGCCGGCCATGACCAGCCACTTGCCGGCCAGTCCGGCGACAAGCGTGATGATCCGTTCCATGATTCCGCTCTGCGAGAGCAGCCGGGTCACGGCCACGGCCGCCAGTGCTCCGCCGGCCAGCGCGAGGGCGTGCATGCCCAGTGCGCCGTGCCCGCTCAGGTCCTGCAGCAGTCCGATTCCGTAGGCGGCCAGGACCAGCTGCCAGGCGTGCATGCGCGGCACAAGCGTGAGCGCGGCAACCAGAAACAGGTCCGGTGCCGGCAGGGGGGCCATAAGTGCAGTGAGCAGACCCTGGAAAATCAGTAGCAATACATAGAAGGCCGCAAGCCTCATCAGCCTGATTGTGACACCTGCCAGTATGAGATTGCAGTCCCCGCGGAACCGACTTAGTGATAGCGTTGCCCATGACAGCTGCAATCCCCTTCTTCGACGGCCATAACGACACAATCCTGCGCCTGTTTGACCCCCGTGCCGACCTGCGCGACGCGGCGCTGTTCTTCCGTGAGACGGACCAGGGTCACCTTGACCTGCCCCGCGCTCGGGCGGCCGCGATGAAAGGCGGTTTCTGGGCCCTGTTCGTGCCCAGCCCTGAATCGGCCGACGTCGCCAGCGCCAACCTGAACGACATGCCGCCGGCTCAGACGCCGGAGCAGGCTGAGGCCATGACCATCGCGATGCGCCTGGCTGCGGGCCTGTTTGAGCTGGAACGTCAGGGAGGGGGCAAGTTCAGGGTCGTGCGTTCGCATGCCGAACTGCGTGAAGCCATCGAGCAGGACGTCTTCGCCGCCATCTTGCACATCGAGGGTGCCGAGATGATCAGCGAGAGCCTTGATGAGCTGTACGTGCTGCATCAGGCTGGCCTGCGTTCACTCGGCCCGGTGTGGAGCCGCGACAACCGCTTTGCCAGCGGCGTGCCATTCCGCTTCCCGTCCGGCCCGGACACCGGCCCTGGCCTGACCGAAGCCGGTTTTGCGCTGGTGAAAGCCTGCAACGAACTCGGCATCATGATCGACCTGAGTCACATGAACGAGAAAGGCTTCTGGGACGTAGCCAGGACCAGCAGCGCGCCACTGGTTGCAACCCACAGCAACGCCCACGCGGTTGCCGCCAGCAGCCGCAACCTGACCGACGCCCAGCTTGAAGCCGTGCGCGATTCCCGGGGCGTGGTCGGCCTGAACTATGCCGTTGGCTTCCTCTCGCCGGAAGGCAGCCGCGAAGGCGCCCTGCCACTGGAAGTGATGCTGCGCCACACCGATCACCTGCTGGGGATTCTCGGTGAGGACGGCGTGGCACTCGGCAGCGACTTTGACGGCGCCGGCATTCCCGACGCGATTGGCGACGTGCGCGGCGTGCAGGTACTGCTGCAGGCAATGCTGGACCATGGTTACGGCCGGGAGCTGGTTGGGAAGATTGCGCTCGGCAACTGGCTCGAAGTGCTGGAGCGCAGCTGGTGAGGGTCGCGCTGCTGTCGCTCCCGAAGCAGGGCTGCTCGTGCAGTTCCCCTGCCGCCTCGGGGTATACAACGTCATTACGGTGTCAGTACTCGTTGACGCCCGGCGCACCGCCTCCCCCGCCTGGTTCCCGACTCACTCCGGAACTGAATCTCGTCTACGAAACTGGCGACACCATGGGCCCTCTTGAGTCATTCACCTGGCCGGCAACCTACCTTCCCTAAGTTCCGGTTCGTAACCCGGCAGGTGAAACATAATTTTTTGCTGTGGCCCGTCTGAAAGAGGGCCTCAGCAAAAAGATTATGTTTCACCCAAATAGGCGCGTTTCATCCCCTCATCCCGCGCCAACTCGGCGGCGGTGCCGCTGAGCACGACCTCTCCGGTCTGCAGGACGTAGCCGCGGTCGGCGACTGACAGGGCGATATTGGCGTTCTGTTCGACGACGAAGACGCTGATGCCTTCGTCGTTCACCTGTTTGATGATTTCGAAGATGCGCTCGACGAACAGCGGGGCCAGGCCCATGGATGGTTCGTCCATCAGGATGAGTTTGGGACGGCTCATCAGGGCGCGGCCCATGGCCAGCATCTGCTGTTCACCGCCGGACATGGTGCCGCCCATCTGGTTCAGCCGTTCGGCCAGCCGGGGGAACAGCTCAAACACGTAGTCAAGGTCCTGCTGCAGTTCGGATCTGTCGGTGCGCAGGTAGGCGCCCATATCGAGGTTTTCCCTGACGGTGAGGCGCGGGACGATGCGGCGGTTCTCCGGTACGACCGCCATACCGCGGGCGATCCTGTCGGCAGTGGTCATGGTGTCGGCCCGTTCGCCGCCGAAGTACATCTCGCCTCCCGACACGCGTACGATGCCGAGAATCGTCTTGAGCGTGGTGGATTTGCCGCTGGCGTTGCCGCCGAGCAGGCACACCATCTCGCCGCGGTTGATGACCATGTCAACGTCGTGCAGCACCCGGATTGGCCCGTAGTGCGTGGTGACGTTGCGCAGCTCCAGGATGGGGGCGGCTTCGCTCACGGCAGTTCCTCCACGTCGTCGCTCAGGTCGGCGCTGCGGCCCTCAGCTGCGGCGCGTTTGCCCAGGTACGCTTCGATGACTGCGGGGTTGTCGACCACTTCACGGTAGGTGCCTTCGGCAATCTTGCGGCCGTAATCAAGCACCACGACGCGGTCGCTGATTTCACCCACCAGGTTCATCTTGTGCTCGACCAGCAGGATTGTGTAACCCCCTTCGTCACG
>CAZPLV010000157.1:0-4763 GCA_964587295.1 uncultured bacterium | reverse complement strand
AGTTCGACCGGATCAAACGGGCTGCCCGCTGCCACCAGGGCGCGGCCCCCGGTCCAGGCGAAGGCATCGGCCGGCAGGACTTCAGTGTTCTCGGTCGGGTTGCTTAGCGGGAAAATGATCGGCTGTGAGGTGTTCTGGCTGACTGCATCCACCACCGCGCGGCTGAACTGACCGCCCTGGCCGGACAGGCCCAGCAGAGCCGTGACCCCGAACCTTCTGCTGATTTCATCCAGACTGTCAGTGGCGTTCAGCCCCAAGCCGGCAAGCCAGGCGGGATCATGGGCGTATGGCTTCTTGTACTGTTCCATCTCGCGGTCCGTGGTCAGGATGCCGCGTGAGTCAGTCACAACCAGCCGCTCGAGTGCCGCCTGACGTGTCAGGCCCTCGTTTTCCAGCCCTTGCAGCAGCAGCTCGGCAACGCCGATTCCGCCGGCACCGGCACCACTGACCAGGAAACGCTGCTCGCTGAACGGCTCGTTCTTGATTCTGCAGGCGGCGATGATTCCTGCCAGGGCCATCGCTCCCGTTCCCTGGATGTCGTCATTGAATGACGGCACCACGTCCCGGTAGCGCTCCAGTACCGCAAAAGCGGAGTCCTTGGCGAAATCTTCCCATTGGATGACCACCTTTGGATAGCGCTGCCTGGCGGCCTCAACGAACTGATCAATGAAGTTGCGGTACGGCTTTCCTGTCAGCCGGGCCCGGTCGGTACCCAGATAGTGTGGGTCCTCGCGCAGAGACCCGCGGTTGGTGCCCACGTCGAGCTCAACGGGCAGCACCTTGTCCGGGCCGATTCCACCGGCGGAAGTGTAGATTGCCAGCTTGCCGATTGAGATGGCCATGCCACCCACGCCCTGGTCGCCAATTCCGAGAATCGCCGATGCATCGGTGGCAACAATCATGCGTACGTCATCCAGTGGCACGTTCGCGACTGCCTCTGTTGCGTGCGAGGCGGAATCAACGGACAGTGTCAGGCCCCTGGGTGACTGGTAGAGCGCAGAAAAGCGCTTGACCGCCTCACCGACGGTCGGGGTGTAGATGATCGGCAGCATTTCTTCCAGGTGCTCCTGCAACAGTGCGAAGAAGAGGACTTCGTTCGTGTCCTGCAGCAGTCGCAGAAACGTGTGCTTGTGAAGCGGAGTATCCTGGGCGAGAAATCGCTGGTAGTTGCGGTCGATCTGCCGCTGAAGGGTGTCTATGCGCGGAGGCAGCAGTCCGTGCAGGTTCAGCAGGGTGCGTTCCTCATCGGTGAACGCGGTGCCCTTGTTGAGCAGGGGCAGATGCAGCAGCTGAAAACCGGTGACGAACGCCTCGATGTAGCGCGAACCATCCTCGGCACGCAGCACATCGTAGAAACGACTGAGTGACATTATTGCCTCCATGGCGCCTGTTGCGCCGATAACACCAATGATAGCAGGGGTCTTTCCTACCGGTCCTGCTGTGTTCATATGGTTATTCTTGAATGGAGAAAGGAGATTATTGTGGAAACAGGTGCAGACGATTTGCCGGCGTCGTTGTTTGAGGCGTTGATGTTTGCAGGTGATGTGCACAACGGTCAGCGTCGCAAGGATGCACAGGGGAGCCCTCACCTTAAGCATGTGGTGCAGGTTGCCGGGCTGTTGATTCGCGCGGGAATCCGCGACGAAATGCTGCTCAATGCAGCGGTATTGCATGACGTACTCCGTGATACGGATACCGAACCGGAGGTACTGAGGAGCCGCTTCGGCGAAGAGATCAGCAACGTCGTTGAGGAACTCAGTGAAGACGCACGGCTGTCCAGGCTCGACCGCCGCGACTACATGCCCAACCGGGTGAAGGAATTCGGGGATCAGGCCAAGCTCATCAAGCTGTCCGAAAAAATCAGCAACCTGCTTGACCTTGCGGAGGGCGCACCGATCGGCTGGAGCAGGCAACGCCGCCGCGACTATTTCGAGTGGGCCGACGGTGTGACCAGACCGCTGCGCGGCCTGAACGCGGAGCTCGATTCGATGCTTGACGAGGCCCTGAGCCACGCTCCGTGAGCCGCCGCCTGTGGGCATTGTGCCTGCTGCTGGCAATGCTCCCCGCCGCGACTGCGGAGGACTGGCTCAACTGGTACCCCACCGGCTCAATACTGGAGCTTGATGATCTGCTGGTGGTTGCGAGTGACACGGACGGCAGACAGGCCGGCGCACTCACGACCACGGCCAATGGCAATCATGGTGGGGGGATCCTGGGTCTGAGCATGATGTCCGCTGACTGGGGCGTGGTCAGTCAGGCTGAGCTGGTGCTCTCCACCAGCGGCAATTTTGGCGAGTTCATGCAGGTCGACCTGCGGGAATTGCTGGCGGCCCCACCGCAAGGTGAGTGGGTAGAGCTTGTCGTGCCCTCCGGGCAGTGGAATGCCACAGCCGGCTCCGACCTGGCGACCGTGAACGCACTCATCGTGCGCATCAGATCACACGACGGGCAGACCGCACTGGTTGCCTTCCGTGACATTGCCTTCCTCCAGCCCACGCTGGACCGCGGCGTGGTGACCATCGCGTTTGACGATGCACGGAGTGACGTGCATGATTATGCCTTTGCGCAACTGACAGAGCGGGAACTCACCGCCACCGTCTATGCGATTCCCGGACTTGTGGATACGCCAACTTACATGACTGAAGAACAGCTCCGGGAGCTGAACGACAACGGCTGGGAAATCGCTGCCCACGGGGAGGACAGGCTTACTGACCTGACCTACGCCGAACGCAACAGCCAGTTCAGGGACGTAATTGACTGGTTCCGGGAGCGCGGCTGGTCAGCCAGGCCCAATTATGCGTATCCGGAAGGCGCCTACAGTGAGGAAGTCATCCGGCATGTGTCCCTCTACTTCCGGACTGCCCGGACGATACATACATCCAGCAATGTGCCACCTCATGTCAGCCAGTACCGCCTCGGCGCTGTTTCCGCATATCCGGGCATGACGCTTGAGGAGCTGCAGGACCTGGCGCTGGCTGCTGCGGACAGCGGTGAGTGGATTACTTTCGTCTTTCATCTGTTCAGTGAGGATCCAGCCTTTGACACGCAGTTTCCGCAGGACCGGTTCGAAGCCTTCCTGGACTTTCTGGTGGATAATGACATACGGGTACTGACTGCACAGCAGGCCTGGGAACTTAACCTGAGCGCTGGCGGCTGCAGCGGTGCAGGCTGCAACTGACCCACTCCTGATAAAGTCTCGGCATGAACCGTCCCCGCATCCTGGTAAGCACCTCAACCGGTCAGGGTACTGACCTCGCCCGACTCGACGCACTCACCGGCCGCAACTACTCACAGTCCATAGTGCGCGCAGGTGGGCTGCCGTTCATGGTGGCCAGCCTTGATCCGGAGCTCGCTCCGGAATTCCTAGATGGCATCGCCGGAGTCGTGTTCACCGGTGGCGTGGACGTGCATCCGCATCACTTCGGCCAGGAGCCACTGGCTGCGCTCGGCAAGGTGGATCATGACCGCGACCTGTTCGAACTGGCGCTCTACCGGGCAGCCCGGCGGCGCAATCTGCCCGTACTGGGGGTTTGCCGTGGACATCAACTGATCAATGTGGCTGAGGGTGGCACGCTGCATCAGCACCTGGATACGCAGCTGGCAAACCTGGACCACAGCCAGAAGGCGGCGGACGGTGAACCGCACCACCGCGTTCAGCTGGAGCCCGGTTCAATACTGGCCACGGCGTTCGGTACTGACAGTGTCAGCACCAATTCCTATCACCACCAGGCAATTGACCGTCCGGCGGCCACCCTGCGGGTCACTGCCCGGACCCAGGACGGTGTCATCGAAGCGGTTGAAGGCACCACGGGCGCCTGGCTGCTCGGTGTGCAATGGCATCCGGAAATGAGCCAACAGCGCCATGAACAGCAACTGGCTCCCTTCAACGCCTTTGTGAAGGCGGCGAAGGAAGCCAGGCTGGCAACCGTCTGACCCAGGTGTAGGCTCAGTCCTGAGTCAGGTGGTCACGGATTGCCGCCAGCTGCTGCTCGGTCATGCCGCCAGCCAGCAGGTACTCGCGGGCGCTGCCGTAGTTGCTGCGCAGGTGTGTCAGGAAGTCACGCATGTATTCGGGCCTGCAGGAAATCATGTGCTCGTACTGGACCATGTCATGCCCTGCTTTGCGTGCGTACTCCCTGAAGGAGTCCCGCAGCGGTTCGAGATAGATGTCAGTCAGGGCGTAATCATGAATGATCGTCTCGTCATCGACTCCCACCAGGCTGAGCAGGAGGGCAACGATGATGCCGGTCCGGTCCTTTCCCGCACTGCAGTGGACGAGGGCTGTCTCGCCGGTGGCAAACGGTTCGATTGCCCTGACAATCAGGTCCCTGCTGCTGCTGAGCAGTTCCGTGTACATCTCGAGCAGGGTCGGGATGGCGCCGATCGGCAGACGCTCCGGGGACAGTCCCGCGAACAGCGAGACGTTCTGGTAGTTCACGTCAGCTGATTCACGGAACACGTTGGGCGCGTGTTCAAGTTCATGATCGTGCCGCAGGTCAATCACATGCCTGAGGCCGCGGTCAATGAGTTCCTGCTGACCATCCTCGTCGAGCAGGTGCAGGGAAGCCGAGCGGAGCAGGCGTCCGGAGCGGACGGTACGGCCGTCTGCTGTCCGGTAGCCACCAACATCACGCAGGTTGGCCACGCCCTCCAGGTTGATCAGCCGTGCCTGGTCCTCGACTGCGACAGCAACATGTGCACCGGTCACTTGAATACCTCGGAACGCACCAGATTGCGGCCGATGAAGTCCTCGTTGAGTTCGA
>CAZPLV010000156.1:0-4764 GCA_964587295.1 uncultured bacterium | reverse complement strand
TGGCACGCGGAGCACCGGGTTCTGCCGAACGGACAGAAGACCGTGGTTTTCAGATAGTACTGCTCAGCCGTAATCGGCAGTGATTGAACGGCTACTGCCATCCAGTGTGATGGTGCCACCGTACGGCAGTATCCACTGTGGACGGGTGTGTCCGAACGGCACGCCGATGCAGACGACGGCTTCCGGATTGTAGGTCGCCATTACCTGCAGCACGGCGTCCCGCTGCTCACTGCGTAGCTGGGCACGGGCTTCGGCGGCCTGCCGGTCCTCGTGGTTGCTGGTCGGAGGCCGGGCAAACATGACACCAGCCGCGGCAGCCAGCACGCCACGTTCACCCAGTGCGCGCAGCCAGCGCCGCACCCACGGTGCGGGCGGCAGTTCCTCGCTCGTTTCGAAAATCAGAATGCCACCTTTAAGCTGTGCCGTGTCAGGCAGACGCCCCGCTATTCCCAGCTGATCGATTACTTCCAGGCAGCCGCCCCAGGTTTTGCCTTCAACGTTTCTTTCAGGACCACTCCAGTGCCACGGTTCGGTTGGTTCGCGCTCACCGAACTCGCTCAGTGCGGCCGGCGAGAGCCAGTCCGGACCAAAGTCCTCGGACTCACCGGGCTCCGTCAGCTGCAGCTGGCCGCCGGTGAACAGTGCAGCCCTGAGCGACTCCAGGTGGATCTCATCAATGTGGGGTCCGGCACCAAGGTGAACCTGAGTTGAGCCACCGTGAAAGGCCGGGACGCCCAGTTGCCAGAGCCAATTCAGCAGATTCGTGTTGTCGCTGTAACCGAAGAATGGCTTCGGGTCGGCCCGGACGGCGTCGGTATCCAGATGTGGCGTAACGGTGATCTGGTCGTCACCGCCAATGGAGGCGAAAACCGCACGGATTGCCGGGTCAGAAAATGCCGCGTTGACGTCGGCTGCACGGTCACGCGCACTTGCGTTCAGCTGGCGAGTGGTGGCGTACTCGACAGGTTCCAGCCCAAGCCCGTTCCTGATTCTCGCCAGGGCCTGTTCATGCACCGCGGGTGCGTAGCCAGGAGCTGAGAAGGCGGGGGAGAGAACGGCAACCCGGTCGCCAGCATTCAGTTTTCGCCTGCGGTTCATCCGGAGAGTTTAACGCTGCTGCAGCGTCCAGCACCGGCATGGTTATCGGTCGCCTGTCCACCCAACTTCAGCTGAAAGGCTGCGATGCCGCATTGAGCCGTTCAAGTTCAGCGGCACTGAGCTGCAGTTCCGCGGCAGCCAGCAGGCTGGCCAGCTGGGCGGGCTCGCTGACGGACGCGATTGGTGCGGTGATGCCTCTGGCAAGCAGCCAGGCCAGGGCAACGGTGGCGGGCTCGACTCCGTGTGAATCGGCGGTTTCAACGAGTGCATCAACAACGGTCAGACCATCGGTGTTCAGGTAGGTCTTGGCTGAGCCCCCACGGACATGCTCTGCCACATCTTCCTGAGTCCGGTACTTGCCGGTCAGGAATCCCGACGCCAGGGCCGAGTACGGGAACACCGCGACTTCAAACTCCGTAGCAAGAGGTGCGTAGTGCTGCTCGTAATTCTGCCTGGCCACCAGGTTGTACAGGGGCTGGATAGCCACCGGAACGCTCAGGCCCTCACGAGTGGCGGTTTCGAACCACTCCCGCATGCGCTCGGAACTGAAGTTCGACAGTCCGATGTGCCGAATCCGGCCCGATTCCACCAGGCTGTGCATCGTGCGCACCTGATCGGCTATAGCCACTGAGTCATCGTCATAGTGCAGGTAGTAAAGATCGATGTAGTCGGTCTTCAGCCGGCGCAGCGAATCGGTCAGCGCTGCCTCGATGTTGCCGCCCTCCAGGCCCTTGCGCTCGGGCAGGGCGCCGACCTTGGTGGCGATCACGATTTGCTCGCGGTTGCCACGCTGCTGCATCCAGTCGCCAATTATCCCCTCAGATGCACCGGCTTCAGTGCCGGCCCAGACCGAGTACGAGTCGGCCGTGTCGATGAAATTACCGCCGGCGGCCACGAAGGCATCAAGAACTGCAGAGCTGGTCTCGGTATCTGAAGTCCAGCCGAAGGTGTTGCCGCCAAGATTAAGGGGGAACACATCGATTTGTGTACGCGGGATTCGGTTCATATGCTCATGCTTGCACTGACAGGCCTGATTAACGCGAGTCTTGGCTACGTATGTCCCGTGGGCCCCTGATTACACAGACTACCGCGGCACCGGAGTTTCCGTTGACTTGATCCGTGTTTCCAGTTCTTGCGCACCATTGTTGACAGGGGACGTGCAGGAGGGGCCGAAAGCTGTTTATCGCTTATGGGCGGCCCCTCTTATTTTGGTAAAGACCACGTCACTGGACGTTCCTGGAATTCCTAAGGTTCGAACGGAAACCAGACGAATGGGTCGTTAAGGCCCTGGTTCTCCCCGAAGTAATCAGTGTCTGTGTTACCGGCTGCGACCAACGTGCCGTCAGGCAGCCAGTCAATACCAGCTATTGAGGTACTACTCACTCCCTGGCCCAAATCAAACGGGGTACGTTCAATTACCTGCAGAGTTGCGCGATTGAGCGTGACCACCTCGATTATGCTGTTGTTTTCGTCAAAACCATCATAGAGTACGAGAACGATATTGCCGTCCCTGTCCAGTGCAGCCGCTCTTGGCGAGTGGTACTCGCCGGCAAACTCGTTGATTTCCAACAGGTTAAAAGTGGTTCCACTTAAAGCCCGGACAGTGGTAGTCCTGCCCGAACCAACTCCCACTACGTAGTCCGTGCCAATCCAAAAAACGGTGCCGTCATCAGCGACCAGCACCTGAACGGTGGTGTCAAAGACTCCTGAGCCGATTCTATAGTGCTGTTCAAGTTCACCATTTGTTGGATTGAGCGTGAGCAGAAAGGAAGCCTCATCCCCCTCAGGTGTTGCCTCGAAAGCGTCTACATGGTCGCCTGTAATAACAATGTTGCCGTTTCTTCCGATGGCCAGTGAAGTACCCCTTGCATCACTTCCACTGCCGTAGAGCCCGTACCAGAGCTGATTACCTGTAGTTGAGTATTTGGCTGCCAGCACCTGCCAGTTAACCGGTCCGCAGTCAGTATCCCTGCTTTCATTGCGGACGCCGGTCAGATATATGGCGCCCCCGGTATCAATGACGACATCCGTAGCGTGATCCGTGCCACAACTTCCGTACTGCCTGAACCACTCTGTATCACCTGAGGGGGTCACTTTCATTACGAACCCGTCCTTTGAATCTCCGGCTACACCACTGAGCAAGTCCCCGCCTGCGTCGCCGACCACAATTATGCTGCGATCGGTTGGGTCAATGGCAATGGCGCGTGCTCTGTCAGTACCTGGCGTGCTCCACGTTCTCCGCCAGATAAGATCGCCATTCGAGTCAAGCTTCAGAAGCAGCGCGTCAGTTCCCTGGGGAGTGGGGAGGTCCCCGCTCGAGCTATCGCCACCGTAGTGACCTGCAAGGTAAATGGCGCCATCTTCATCAATAGCCATGTCGTCGATAAACTCATTGAAAACTGTTCCCATAGGCCCACCGGTAACGGTAATGGTCACCGAGTCGCTCACGGTGTTGTCTACTGTGCTCGTGGCGCTGATGGTGCCTGTGCCTACCGAAACAGCCGTTACAACGCCATTTGCGTCAACGGTTACGACGGAAATGTCGCTGCTACTCCAGGTCACTGTCTCGTCAACAATTCCCACCGTCGTCACGTCGGCCGTGAGTGGCGCCGAATCACCGACCCGCAGAGACAGGTCGTCTTGCTCGATGGTCACGCTTTCCACTTTGCCGGCAGTCGCGTGTGCGGTGATGCTTGCAGTGCCGGTTCCACCTTCGTTATCCGTGACTCGCAGGGTGAAATTATAGAAACCTGGGGTCGCGAGAGTGAGCTGAATTTCCGGGTCGGTCGCCGTAGTCCCATCGGGATACGTCCAAAGATAGTCCGTGATTTCCCCACCTGGCTCGTCAAACGACTGGCCGCCGTCCAGCTCGATGGAGAACGGGGCATAATCTTCGAGCGAGGCCGGTGTGTGGGTGATGACGGCTGTCGGTCCCAGGTTCACTGGATTGACCGACAGCGTGACGGTGTCCGTAGCGTTTTCGTCATCCGTAACCGTCAGGGTTACGGTTCGTGCTTGGCTGGCACTGTATGTGTGTGTGACGTTCATGCCGGTGCCAGTGCCGCCGTCGCCGAAGTCCCACTCGTATTGGTC
The DNA here is from genome assembly GCA_964587295.1 of uncultured bacterium. Lineage (GTDB taxonomy): Bacteria > Deinococcota > Deinococci > Deinococcales > Trueperaceae > CALDPK01. The sequence goes on along the minus strand of CAZPLV010000156.1, from coordinate 573 downwards.
TATGGAACCGTCCGGGTCTGTGGAACCGCCGGCACTGAAGCTGACCATGTAACCTTCGGCGGATACGACGCTCGCCACGGCAGCCGGCGGTGCGTTGTTGACGATGTAATCCTGTTCGGTGGTGACTGCGGCGGTGTGGCTGTCGGTAACTGTCAGGCTGACAGTGAAGGTGCCGCTGCGTGGAAATGCGTGAGTTGCCGTCTCATCCGTGCCTTTGTCCGTTCCGTCTATTGTCCAGCTGTAGGTGATGGGGTCGCCATTGGGATCACTGCTTGGGCCAGCATCAAAGGTCACGGTCAGAGGTGCGGCCGCGGTTCCTGAAGGTGGATCCATGGTGAAGTCTGCGGTGGGCGCCGTGTTGATCACTGTAATTTCCATGGTGGCATCGTCATGCGCCCCGTCGTTATCCGTTACCTGCAGCTCGACCACGTGTGTACCAGGTCCGGTGAAGGTGTGACTGGCGGTTTGCCCGCTGCCGGTGGCGCCATTACCGAAATCCCATGAGTACGTTGTGATGCTGCCGTCCGGATCGCTGGAAGCTCCGGCGTCGAACTCCACGCTCAGTGGTGCGGG
>CAZPLV010000155.1:0-4877 GCA_964587295.1 uncultured bacterium | reverse complement strand
GTGTCTCACTCACGCCTGACCCGGGTGCGCCACGCGAACGTGAGGTCGAGATTGCCCAGGAGATCCTGCAGTCACTCGATCTGCGCGCGTTCGCCCCGAGCGTCACCTCCTGCCCGGGCTGCGGCCGTACCACCAGCACCCTGTTCCAGGAGATGGCCCGCGACATCCAGGCGCACCTCAAGGGACAGATGAACGTCTGGAAGGAACGCTACCCGGGTGTCGAGAACCTGAAGGTGGCGATCATGGGCTGCATCGTCAATGGACCGGGGGAATCACGCCACGCCGACATCGGCATCTCACTGCCTGGCACGGGCGAGTCACCGCGTGCACCCGTTTACCGCGACGGCGAGCTGTTCAAAACCCTGCAGGGTCCCAATCTGGCAGCTGACTTCAACGTGCTGCTCAATGAATACGTCGAGGAGCGCTACGGGCAGCCCGCGGGCGTATCATCAGAATCATGAAGATATATACCCGCACCGGCGACTCCGGTGAAACCGGCCTTTACGGCGGAGAGCGCACCTCGAAAGCCGGCCTGCGCGTCAGTGCTTACGGCAGTGTCGATGAGGCCTCGACCTTCATCGGCTTCGCCCGGGCCCTGCTGAACGATTCCGACCTGGACCGCGAACTGGCCCGGCTGCAGTCGCTGCTGTTCGAGCTTGGGGCCGACCTGGCCACGCCGATGACAGCACGGCAGCGAGAGAAGCTGGCGCCCGTAACGGCTGAGGATGTGACGCGGGCCGAGGAGCTGATTGACACGCTGGAAGCGGAACTTGAACCGCTGACGGCGTTCATCCTGCCCGGCGGCGATCCGGCCGCAGCTGCACTGCACGTTGCCCGCAGCGTCATCCGCCGGGCGGAACGTGACGCTGTGGCACTCACTGAGCATGAAGAGGTGAATCCGGAGGCAGTCCGCTTCCTCAACCGGTTCTCGGATCTGCTGTTCGTCATGGCGCGTGTCGTCAACAGCCGCAACGGCGTGTTTGAAAACCGCTGGCAGGCCCGCTCCGGCTGAGCCCGGCCGGTCAGGCGTCCAGGCCGGTGAGCTCGCTGACATTGCTGAGCCCCTCGCGTTCCAGTTCAGCAAGTATTGCCTTCAGGGTGGCTTTGACGAGGCCCGGACCACCGTATATGTAACCGGTGTACAGCTGCAGCAGGCTCGCACCGGCCCGCAGTCGTGCCACAGCGTCGGCGGGAGTCATGATTCCGCCGGCCGCGACCAGCGGCAGGTCAGTGTTTGCCCGCAGGAAGCGCACGATGTCCAGCGAGCGCCGGCGCAGCGGCAGTCCCGACAGGCCGCCCGCCTCGTCCGGGTCGGACTTCAGCCCGTGGCGCACGAGCGTGGTGTTGGTGGCTATCAGGCCACTCAGTCCGTATTCCTCTGCCAGCCGGCAGATGTCAGTCAGCTGGGCCTCATCCAGGTCGGGCGCTATCTTCAGCAGTACCGGCCGCGGGCCACGCGTCTGCAGTTCCCTCTGAAGCTGCAGCAGTTCACCGAGCCGGTCGTGATTCTGCAGCTGTCGCAGGCCCGGGGTGTTCGGTGAGCTGACATTCAGCACAACGTAATCCGCATGGGGCCAGACCAGCTCGAGGGAACGGCGGTAGTCCTCCGCTGCCTCGTCGAGTCCGGCAGCCAGGGACTTGCCGACATTTATGCCCAGGGTCAGGCCGGCCGCGCTGCCGCCGTGTTCCGCACGCACAGTGGCGATGCGTTCCGCCGCAACTTCCACGCCATCGTTGTTGAACCCCATCCGGTTTATCACGGCCTGGTCTGAAGGCAGGCGGAACAGCCGTGGCTTCTTGTTGCCGGGCTGCGGCTGGCAGGTCAGCGTGCCGACCTCAGCACCACCGAAACCCAGGGCGGTCCAGGCGGGCACAGCTACAGCGTTCTTGTCCATGCCGGCGGCGAGCAGCAGCGGATTGGCAAACTGCAGGCCGAAGATGTCCGTCCTCAGACGCTCGTCCTCCAGCCGGCAAAACCAGCTGAGCATCCGCAGCAGGCCGGGATGGCCGCTGGCGAAGTGCAGGCCATGGAGAGTCAGTTCGTGGGCACGTTCGGGATCGAGGCGGAAGATGAGGGGACGCAACAGGCGGTACACGTCCTCAAGCCTACTACCCTCTGTTGACTCAGCCGCTGTGCCTGAAGCCAGTGTGGCCACTGTCATTGGTCCCCGCCAGCTCACGCGGTATCCTGCTGCTGAGTGACGGAGCTTGCCCAATCCGCTGGACCTGCCGAGTTTGTGGTCAGGCAACCTTCCTTTGAAGGTTCGCTGCAGGAACTGCTGACGGAGCTGCGCAGTGGCAGGCTGGCACCATCCAGCCTGGACCTGCTCAGCCTGGTGCAGTCATGGCTGGAGCACTTCCGGGCGCGCAGCGGGCATGACCTGGACAGTGCCAGCGAGACCCTGCCGCAGATGGCACAGGTTCTTGAGCTGAAGCTGCGGCTGCTGCTGCCCAGGCCACCAAGGGAAGCCCAGGATGAACTGTTTGACGAGGTGATCGACACGGTCAGCGAACTGGTGGACATGGAGAACGCGGTTCACTTCCTGAGGAACCGCCGTGAGGACCGGCGCCTGCTTCTCGGGGCGCGGGCGGCCCTGTCCGGCAACCTGGAACGAAAGGAGCGGCCGCTCGCAGTCAGGCCGTCAACGCTGGCGGAGCTGGCGGGACGCCTGCGCAGCGCAAGTTATTTTGAGGTGAGCAGGGATTCCTTCGGTTTCAGGGAGGCGCTCAGCCGCATCACGGACCTGCTGAGGATACGGCGGCATGTGAGCTTCAGTGAGCTGCGCAGTGGCCTGAGCTGGGGTCACGTGACCGTCCTGTTCGCTTCGATGCTGGAACTGGTGCGGGATGGCCGGGCCCGTGTGGTGCAGGCCGAGCCCTTCGGTGAAATCAGCCTGACCCCGCTGCCGAAGCAGCGTGATCAGGCTGAGACCTTAACAGACTGAAAATCAGGCTGACTGGGCTGCCTTGGATTCGCGTTTGCGGACGTGCGGATCCAGGTGACGCTTGCGCAGACGGAACGTCTTGGGCGTGACTTCCAGCAGTTCGTCGTCTGCGAGGTAAGCGAGGGCTTCCTCGAGCGACAGCTGCCGGGGCGGCACCAGGACGATGTTTTCGTCCGAACCGGAGGCACGGACGTTGGTCAGTTTCTTGTTCTTCGTCACGTTCAGCTCCAGGTCCCCGGGCCGGATGTGGGCACCGAGAATCATGCCGACGTAAACCTCGTCACCGGGGTTGATGAAGAACTCGCCGCGTTCCTGCAGTTTGAACATTGAGTACGCGAAGGTGGTGCCGGCTTCCATGGAAACCAGTGAACCCTCGGGGCGACTGCGGATCTCACCGACACGGGGCTGATAGCTGTCGAACACGTGGTTGAGCAGGCCTTCACCAGCGGTCATGGACAGGAAGGTGCTGCGGTAGCCGAACAGCGCGCGGCTGGGCATCAGGAACTCGAGGCGGGCACGCTCTTCGCCCTGCTCCATGTTCGTGAGAGTGCCGCGGCGGCTGGACAGTGACTCCATCACGGCGCCCACGGAATCGACCGGTACGTCGGCAATCACGCTTTCAAACGGCTCGAGGCGGACACCGTTCTCTTCGCGGTAGATGACCTCGGGCCGCGACACGTTGAATTCGAAGCCTTCACGGCGCATGGTCTCGATCAGGATGGACAGGTGCAGCTCACCACGGCCGGAGACGCGGTACTGCTCGCCGCCCAGTTCCTCAACCCGCAGTGCCACGTTCGTAAGCAGCTCCCGCTTCAGGCGGTCGCCAATCTGGCGGCTGGTGAGGAAACGCCCGTCCTTGCCGGCGAACGGACTGGTATTGGGGCTGAAGGTGACCTGCACGGTCGGCTCGTCCACCGGTACGCGTTCGGGCTGGACCGGGTGGTCGGGGTGGGTGATGGCGTCACTGATGGTGACGTCGTCAAGGCCGGTAAGGGCAATGATGTCGCCGGCAACCCCACGCCCGGTTTCCACACGGCTCAGTCCCAGATGCGTGAAAACCTTGGTGATGCGGCTCCGCTGAGTGCTTCCGTCGGCTGCCACGCGCACGACCTGATCGCCCGGTGCGACGCTGCCGCTCTCGACGCGGCCGATTGCGATCCGTCCGAGGTACTCCGAGCCGTCCAGGTTTGCCACCTGCATCATGAACGGAGCATCGGGCTCCACGGGCGGTGCGGGAATGTTGGCAATCACGGCCTCAAACAGCGGCTTGAGGTCGGTGCCCGGAGTTTCCAGATCGGCCCAGGCGCGGCCCTCGCGGGCCACGGCGTACAGGATGGGGAAGTCCAGCTGCTCGTCGGTGGCACCCAGGTCGACCATGAGGTCGAAAGTAAGATCGATGACTGCGTCAGGCCGGGCGTCCTTGCGGTCAACCTTGTTGACGACAACGATCGGCTTCAGTCCGCGTGCCAGCGCCTTGCCCAGCACGAAGCGGGTCTGCGGCATCGGGCCTTCGGCAGCGTCGACGAGCAGGAGCACGCCATTGACCATTCCGAGGGCACGCTCGACCTCGCCACCGAAATCGGCGTGGCCGGGGGTGTCAACGATATTGATTTTCACGCCGTCGAATTCGACAGCGGTGTTCTTGGCCAGAATGGTGATGCCGCGTTCCCGCTCGATGCTGCCCGAATCCATAACGCGGTCCTGCACCTGCTGGTTTTCGCGGAATACCTGCGACTGGCGCAGCATTCCATCCACGATTGTGGTCTTGCCATGATCGACGTGAGCGATGATGGCTACATTTCTGATATTCATGTTCAGTTCTTTCCGTAAACGCCTTGCGGCCGAGAGTCCCTCTGCCGCAAGGCCGCTGGATGAGCGGCAGGCGACAGGCAGCGAATAAGGTTACTACATCTGAGGCGGCTTTTCGGCCAT
>CAZPLV010000154.1:0-4899 GCA_964587295.1 uncultured bacterium | reverse complement strand
GCGGGTAATACCGGCTCTTCAGGCTCCGGCTCCACCGGGGTTGGTGCGACGCAGGTGACCGCTTCCTCGAGCGTGACGCTTACGCCATCCGGCCGGGTCACGCGAGCACTGCTCACTCCGGGTGTGAAGCCGTCTGTCGGGATGGTGGCCTTGAGTTCAGTTCCTACCCGTGCGGTGATTTTTCTGGCCCGTGGCAGAAGGATGCTGCGTGTCACAGGATCAACGAGCTCAGCGTTGGCGGTTATGCCGCACACCTCAACGCGGGTCCCGGCACGGTCGTCAATGGCGTAGTAGTTCGTGCCGGTGATGATGATCTCATCGCCAGCCATGACGGTGCCTGGGCTGACGCTGCTGATGGTCGGATCGGGGAACGTGTCGCTGTTGTTTCCGCCACAGGCTGCGAGTACCAGCAGCATGGCTGCTGTGAGGAGGAAGCCCGGGTGACGCATCAGTTGTTACCTCCGAACGCGTAAGTGCCTCCAACGCCGGTAGTCATGCGGGTGCCGAAGCAGTTGCTGACAACCGCTCCTTCGGTGAACGCTCCGAAGTTCTGCGCGATCCGAACTTTCGCCTCGGCCAGCGCTTGGCCTCTGAATGATGGACTTGCATGTTTGTTCAATGCTTCTCGCAAATTGCCGACTCCTCGTGCAGAATTTGTGATTTTCCATCCTGCGACTCCAAAGCAGGATAACTCGCAAGTATTCAGTTCCGGAATGGGTTTCTCACTTGAAATGCAAGTGGCGACCCAACCGGCCCGTGGGCCACGGTCGTCAATCTGCAGGCGATCCGAAGCAGTCTCTACATCCCGGATAATTGATTCATCCGTTGCCGCACGTCACTGCAGCGTGACAGGCCGCTGGCTCACGCCGAGCAGATGCGAGTCAGCCTCCGGTGGAAACACCGGATTGTTCGCCCGCACAGCAGCTGCGGCCGCGTGCCAGTCGTACTGCACGCGCCTGAGTTCCGCCGTCCAGCGGCCCGACTCGTACTTCAGCAGTGTCCAGCGAGCACGGGGATCCCCGTCCCTTTGCCAGGCGACAGGCCCCACATTCACTACCAGCCGCTCCCCTAGCCGCAACGTGCGCTCCCGGTGCGTATGCCCGACAAGCACCAGCTCAGTGCCTCCACCCAGCGTCTCGAGTTCAGCTTCAACCTCCGCTTCGGCTCGAGGAACCAGCTGGCCCCCTGCGACCTGCCAGAGCAGCAGCTGCCATGGACTGGAAGGCGTGCCGTGTGCTGCAAGGACCCGATCATCGAGAAGCGAGACGCTGACCGGCAGTGACCCAAGCCGCTGCAGAAACTCCCGCGGTATCCGCTCAGCCAACCAGGCCGCGTACCGGCGCTCGAAGTCCGGAAGTCCGGCAGGCTCCAAAAGGGGTTTCTCGTCGTTGTTGCCCCGCACCTCAACGGCCTGCAGGTCTGCCTGCAGTTGGTACGCCGCCAAGGGATCAACCTGGCCCCAGACCTGGTCGCCCAGATTCACCACGATGTCCGGTGCGTGATCACGAATGTCCCGCAGCACGGCCTCCAAGGCTAAAGCGTTGCCATGTGCATCGCTGAAAGCTGCCACAGTAACGTTGCCACGCATGCCCTATTGTATTTTCTTGGAGTCAGGCTCATGTCAATGCCGTTTGCGCAACGCGCTCCCGCTGCTGTTGGTATCTTTGAGCGGACTGACTTTGTGAGTGACTCTTGAACATGGAGGGCTTTGCGTGCATAGGCAGTATCCCGTCTTGGTGCCGCCTTTGGTTGAGGAGGCTAAGCGTTTAGCGCTTGATCTGGGCTTCGATTTTCGCCCGGAAGGTAATCGCGCTGGGTCCGCCTCAGCTGATCCTTCGGCGTGTCTGGACGAGGTAGGAAGTCTGTTGCGGGCCTTGGTGGCAGCTTTTCCGGAAGGGCGGATGGCTGAGGTGGGCACGGGCGCAGGAGTCGGAACAGCCTGGATGACTTCGAGCCTTGATGCCGACGCCTCACTCGTGAGCGTGGAGCTGGATGAGAGGTTGGCAGATGCCTCTGCTTCTCTGTTCATTTCGCACCGCAATGTGGAAGTGGTCGCGGGCGACTGGATCGACGTCCTGCCAACCAGAGGATCGTTCGACTTGGTGTTGTTTGATGGTGGTGGCGTTGACGCCCTGGCTGTCCACAATTGGAACGTAATCGCGGGATTGGTCAGGCCTGGGGGAATCATGCTGTTGGACGATTTGACTCCAGAGGAACTATGGCCTGAAAACTTGCGCGGGACGCCTGATCCCAAGCGGGAGCTGGCGTTTCGAAGTGGCCTATTCGTATCAACTGAACTCTTGCTTCTGCCGGGTATTGCGACGCTGCTAATGGTGCGAAGTGGCGCCTCCTCATAAGCATGGGTTTGTACTTCATCTCGTGACAGCTAATTTGGCTCTGCCCGCGGGTGTCGCCCTGGTACGTTCGCGATGACCGGCAACCCCTGCTTCATGTAAACGATTCTTGACAACAAGTCATTCTTGCTTTACAGTTCAGCATGTCAACATTTCTTTACATCGTGGATGAAATGGGTTACAAGGAACGCGGCAGCTATATGGACCTGATCGTGACGGTCGGCGTAGCAGCCAAGTACGTGTGGGACATCTACCGGCTGCAGCTGCTGACCCCGCTGACCGGGGTGGCGTTTCAGGGCCCGATGGTTCGCGCCATACTTCTCTCGGTGGTAGCCACCATAATCCTGCACATCATCTACGCCATCCTGACCGGCAGCAAGGACACCAAGGAAGATCAGCGCGACCGACAGGTATCCCGGTTCGGTGACTGGATCAGCCTGTTCCCTCTGGCCTCCGGTGCGTTTGCGGGCCTGATCCTTGCCATGTATGGTGCGCACCACTTCTGGATCGCCAACGCCATCTATGCCGGCTTCTTCATTTCTGCCATCACTGGCAACATCGCCCGCATCATCGTGTACCGCCGTGGGCTGATGGTGACATGACACGCAAACCGACCCGCGTCACCAACAACATCCGCACTCTCCGGTTCATGAACAACGAGATGACCCAGGCCGACCTGGCGGAACAGATCGGTGTCACACGGCAGACCGTAATCGCCATTGAACAAGGACGCTACTCGCCAACTCTCGAGGTTGCCTTTCTGATAGCCCGCGCGTTCAAGGTGCCTCTCGAAGAAGTCTTTCAGTTCCCCGAGTACAAGTAGTTACGCCTGACTTCCGTTGCTTGACCTGGGCGTCATGACTCATCTGAGGAGCAGCAGTGCTTCCGTTCGTTGGCAACGTCACGGCACCTCACCCCCACCCGTAAACCCAAGCAGCTCTCCCACAAAAACATCAGGAGCCTCCCGCATCACCCAATGCCCACATCCGGGCACCACCATCAACCTCGCATCGGGGATCCGCTCGCTGGCGCGGGCCGCTTTACGCCACTGCACCACCCTGTCCTTGCGCCCATGCAGCAGCAACGTCGGCACCTCCACCCCAGCCAACTGAGGCTCGTACGAAGTGCCGAAGCCGAAAGGCCGAATCTCGCTGCGCAACCAGGCCACGAAGCTGCGCTCCGCCTCGGGCGCCTTCAACTGCTCGTGCACCGCCTCAACCAGCTCATCAGTCACCAACCCCGAGTCTGCGAACACGATCCTGCTCAGTACCAGCCGGGTGAGGAACCGGCTGCGGCGCATGCCCCAGCTGACAGTGGCGCTGAGCCGCGGAGCACGCATGGCGATGTACGGCAGCAGCGGCACAGGCGCCCGGGCATCGAGGCCGTAGCTGCCGATCAGGGTCAACGTCAACACGCGGCCCGGCGCCTGCAACGCCAGCCCCAGCGCGACAGCCCCTCCCATCGAGAAGCCAGCCAGATGTGACTTCTCCAGGCCGATCGCATCCAGGAACGCCGCCAGTAGTGCGACGAACTCGGCCATGCTCATCTCGACTCTCGGCCGCTCACTCAACCCGTAACCCGGCCAGTCGAGCGCGATGACCCTGTGGTGTTTAGCCAGCGCGTGGAGGCTCGGGCCATAGCTCAAGGTCGCGGAATCGATGGCTGTGCCGTGCAGCAACACAAGGGGCGGCCCGCTGCCCGCCTGCAGGTAGTGGCAGCGGACGCCACCGACCAGGACGTGGCGGCTCAGAACCTCAGTCCGGGGGTGGTCGGGCGACGGCGATGGCACGGTCAAGCCTGCCTGTTCGCGGCAGAGTGCGATTCAGTCATGTTAGATGAATCGACGGTTCTGGCCTGGCCGGTTATCTCGCTCGGGATGCCTGTTTCCTGGAGCCCGCTCACACGGTTGCCGGTACCTTGAATGGCCTGCAGGTGCAACGCAATTGACCACCGCCTCCACATCAGCGGGGATACTGAGTGGCAGCAACACTTTCCTTGAAGTACTTTTCAGAGGTTGCAGCAGACATCGCCTCATACTACAGCCTCCGCGTTCCTGCCACGAAAAGCCGCATCTGTGAGCCTGTCAGTACGGTCCGTATTCAGCCATCAGAGAGGATTGCATGCGACTGAGACGTTGCTCGCGAGCAACACGCGTTCATAGCCTTGACGAATAACGCATACGCGTGTATATTGAAGATATCAGTCGCGCTCGGGGCGCGATTTTTTGTTTGCCATCGCCATCAATCAGTCAAGCAACCTGAGAATTCGGTGCTTAACGTGCGTCGAGCCCTCCCGGCATGCCCATGTCAGACCATCTCATCCGGCGGCTCGCCCTGGCGTCCCTTGCGATCCTGGAGTGTGAGGACCGGCGAGGATCCCATGCTCAGGAAGAGGCGGGCACAGCAGTAACAACGCAACGCCGCAGCGTATCGTCGGCGTATCGAAAACCGCGTACGTTCTGACAACACCGCTTGGCGTTGACTGGACGCATGAGCTACAGCGAACCAAAACTACTACGAGGCACGGCCGGTTCCTCGCCGACCGG
>CAZPLV010000153.1:0-4914 GCA_964587295.1 uncultured bacterium | reverse complement strand
GAATGCGTCAGGAGTGGCACAGTTGCTGACGCACGGCTGGCCTATGTCCAGCTGCTGCAGGCGACGGAGGTGGGCGTCAACGGTGTTCCGGCTGTCAGCGGGCGCCCGCTTTGGGCCAGGATTTCGCTGCTTTCCGACGAACCGCTTCTGCTGACAGAGCCGGCAGTGGTGCAGGTTCACGTCAGGCGCGATGGCCTGCATGTTGGTACGGTCGACGCCGCCGCCGGCCACGAGTGCCTGACGTCCTCCCCGAACCTGTCGCACCCGCAAAGCACCTACAATGCGGAAATTCCCGCCGGGTGGCTGCAGGGTCCACTGGAGATTCACGTAACGGCGGGCAGCAATCTGCGTTATCCGCAAAGCGGCTACCTTACTGTTGACGTGCACAGGCCGGAGGCGCTGGAGCTGGTGCTGGTGCCGGTGGAGCTGCCCCATCATGGCCTGGAGATGATTCTGAGCAGTGAAGATGCGGCGAGCATCATGGAACTGCACCGGGCGGTGTTCCCTCTTGATGAAGTCAGCTACAGCATCCGGGAGCCGTACCAGTACCAGGTTGATGATGATCTTTCGCAGCTGTTGGGTGAAATCGATAAGCTTCGGCTGCTCGATAACAATCCGGCCTTCTATCAGGCCGTGGTTCCGGCAGGTGACTACGAGGCCGTTGCTGCGGGAATCGGGAGTGTGGGTTGGCCCGTGTCGTGGGGGGTGTACCGGACTGATTCGGAGGAGTGGATGCCGCGCAGCTGGACGCTCACGCACGAGCTGGGCCACAATTTCGGGCTCAGGCATGCTCCGTGCGGCGACGCCGGTGGACCGGTGAGATTCCCCTACACCGACGGGCGGACCGGAAATTACGGTGTAATGCAGTTTTCTGATGGCCTGGCCCTGGCCACACCTGACATGTCTGACCTTATGGGCTATTGCTCCAACAGATGGATCAGCGACCACAACTATCTTTACGTCCTCGAGAACCTTGCGCGGCTGCTTGAGAAGAACCGCAGTGGCTGGAACTCCACAACCCAGGGGCTGTTGGTCAACGGCACCGTCTCGGATGGTCTTGTCGAGCTGCAACCAGCCTTCCGGGTTGATGCTGCTGCCGCTGCGCCACTGCCTGGTGACTGGCTGTGGCAGCTGCTGGATGAGACGGGCAATGTGCTGGTGGAGTCTCCTTTTGAGCCCTACGAGCTTCCCGGTGCGCACCGGGGAACGCGTTCGCTTTTCGCTTTCACGGTTCCGGTTGCTGACGGGCTGCTGGAGCGTGCCCGTTCGATGCAGGTGCTGAAGCCCGATGGACTTGTTGGAGCTGCCATCACGCGACCTGAGCTGTCGATGCAATCGGTCACGGAGCCGCCGGAAGCGCGCTGGAACGGTCGGCAGACCGTCATTACCTGGAATCCGGCGCAGTACAGGGCGGTAGTGGTTATGAACGAGAACGGCACGGTCATCAGCCGCGGCGCCACCGGTCGCATAGTGCTCAGCGGGAAGTTCGACCACCTGAACCTGGAACTGTCGACCGGTTTCACCAGTCAGAGCGCCACCCTCCAGGTGCGCTGAGCTCCGATTTGCACCGGTAATCCCGGTTCTCAACCAGTGAAGGTGTTTGGTTCAGGCCGGGCCAAAGCGTCCGCAGGAGCGTAAGCCCGGCCTGAACCAAACACCGCCCTTGACTGGTTACGCTTCATCCCTTAGCCTGCTTTTGCAGGCGATTTATAAAAGGGCTTATCTAAGTGGACGCGGATGGCCGGACACACGATGAGAGAACCACGGAGCAGACCTGGCATTCCCCGACCTGAAAGTGGTGTCGCAATGGACTTCGGCTGGCTCAGAGTAATCGACATACATGCGCACTTCCCGGTGCAGAACTCAATGTTGCTGCCGCCTGCCGAAGAGCAGCTTCAACACCCGCGCCTGCGGGCTTACGCACGGGAACGTGCGGACCGCATGGCGCTTGAGTGGAGCACCCAGCCGGTGGAGCCACTGGCGCAGACAGCGGAGGAATTCGATGCGTATGCCGCCCGCTGGCTGGCCGAGGTTGACCGTTACGGGCTCAGAACCGTGAATTTCGTGTCGGCGGGCGGCAACGAGCGACTGGCGGAACTGGTCAGGAACAATCCGGGCAAGTTCACCGGATTTGCCCATCACCGGCTGGAGCCCGGTAGTCACGTTGAGCTCAGGCGGGCAGTGCTTGAACTTGGTCTGCGCGGGTTCAAACAGCTTGGTCCCCGCACCGACTACGCTTTTGAGGATCCTGCCCTGAGGCCCACCTGGGAGTTCCTCGCGGAGCATGGCCTGCCGGCCCTGATCCACTTCGGCTTCCTGGGCCGGGGTGGCGGCGTCGTGCAGCACCCGCGGATGAGCCCGCTGTCGCTGTTTGAGACGGCGCGGGACTTCCCCGACATCAATTTCATCATTCCGCACTTCGGTGCCGGTTACTGGCAGGATCTGCTGGCAATGTGCTGGAGCCTGCCGAACATTTATATAGACACGTCAGGCAGCAACCAGTGGATGCGCTGGATGCCCTATGAACTGACACTGGAAAGCCTGTTCCGCAAGGCCTACGAGACCATCGGGCCTGAGCGGATTGTCTTCGGTTCCGACTCAAGTGCGTTCCCGCGAGGCTTCGCAGTGCGCTATCTGCAGGATCAGGTGCGCGCCTGCTATACGCTGGGCTTCAGCGACCGGGATGTTGCCATGATCTTCGGGGGCAACGCTGCCAGGCTGCTGAAGTTGCCGGAGGAGGCATCCGAATGAGTTTCAGCGCCGCCTATATCGACAACGTACTTGCACCGGATTACCGGTTTGCTTCGCAGCACCTGTATGAAGAGCTGCTGGACAGCATGACCGCGCACGTGCGCACGGTCGGCAAGCTGCCGGAAGTCGTTAAGGACCCTGAGGCACTCGCCGCTACCGAGCGGCTGGTCAGGGAGCTCACCTCACTTCATGACGAGCAGCTGCCCGAACGCAAACAGGGCGTGCCGGACGCGTACTACGCCATCAACACGTTGCTTGAGGAGCGTCTCGGTGCCGAAACTGTCAGTTGGCTGCGCACCGGACTGAGCCGCAACGACCTTGACATGACCGTGTACAAGCTGGCGGCCCGTAACCGCAATCTGGAGCTGCAGACGGCGATCCAGAAGTTGCGCGCGGCCATTCTGGAGCAGGCGCAGCGGCACACGGACACGATCCTGATTGCCCACACGCATCATCAGCCGGGCCAGCCGACGAGCGTGGCGCATTACCTGCTGGGCATTCATGCCCTGCTGACCCGCGATGAGCAGCGGGTCCGCGCCGCTTACACCCGCCTGAACAGCAGTCCGCTCGGAGCTGCGGCCCTTGCCGGCAGCAGCCATCCGCTGGACCGGCACTACAGCGCCAGACTGCTCGGATTTGACGCACCGACGGACAACACGCTTGACGCGGTTTCCGCCAGCGACTGGCAGGTTGAAGCTGCAGCGAACGCAAGTTCACTGGCGCTCAACATGTCGCGTTACACCTGGGACCTGCTGAACTGGTCCTCGCTCGGCAGTTACCGGCTTGGTGACGGACTGGTGCAGGGTTCGAGCATCATGCCGCAGAAGCGCAACCCGGTTGCCCTCGAGCATGCCCGCACCCGCTTCAGCCGCGTGCTCGGTTCCGGTCAGGCTGTGTATTTTTCGAGTCACAACATTTCCTACACCGACCTGAATGACTTCGGCCCGGACATCCAGGGCAGCCTGCGGCAGCAGCACCATCAGCTGCTCGGCGGACTGGCACTGCTGACCGCCTGCGTTCAGGATGGTGACTTTGAGCGCGTGGTGCTTGAGCGCCTCGCAAGGAACACTGACACCACCGCGACGGAACTGGCAGATGAGCTGGTACGCAGCTTTGGCGTTCCTTTCCAGGACGCCCATGCGCTGGTAGCCGCTGCCGTGGCCAGTTGCCGATCGCGCGGTGTGGCCCTGCTGGAGTTGACAGCGAAGGATCTCAAGGACCTTGGGGGTCCTGATCTGACCGGACTCCAGCTGCGTGAAGCCCTGGATCCTGGTTCATTCATCGCCCGCCGTGATGGGTACGGCGGACCCGCTCCGGAGGTGGTCAAGCGGCAACTGTACAAGGTGTCGGAAGAACTCAGGTCAAGCAGACAGGAACTCGAATCGGTAACAATCAGTCTGAAGGCGGCACAGCAATCACTGCGTGTGTCCGGAAAGGATTAACCATGAAGAAAGCATTAGGCCTTATCGCCGCACTGGCGCTGCTCGCGTCAGCCTCTGCCCAGACGGTCATCACCTACTGGCAGTACGACTACGCAACCCGTGTGGATGCGATGAACCAGCTCATCGAGATGTTCGAGGCGGAGAACCCGGACATCATTGTCAACCAGGAGACCTTCCCCTACGACGCTTACCAGGCCCGCGTTGCAGCGGCACTGTCTGCAGGTGAAGGTCCTGACGTCGTCCAGCTGTTCTACGGCTGGCTGCCCGCCTGGGCCCCTGCCGGCTACGTCGAGCCGCTGCCCGGTGAATACTTCGATGCTGCTGAAATCCAGGAGAACTTTGCTCCGCTGGTTGACGCCGCCACCTACCGTGGTGAGTACTACGGCCTGCCGACAGCCGTCCGCAGCCTGGCGCTCTTCTACAATGCTGACATGCTGGCCGAAGCCGGTTATGACGCTCCTCCCGCCACCTGGGACGAGTTCATCGAAATTGCCAAGGCACTCACCGTGCGCTCTGGCCCCCGCTTCACCCAGGTCGGCTTCGGTGTTTCACCTGCAGGTCAGGATCACCACATCCTGCGCAGCGTGCTGATGCGCCAGTTCGGCGTCCAGCCGTATAACGACGACTACACCCAGGTGCAGTACAACTCAGAGGAAGGCGTTGCAGCCCTCGAGTTCTACACCGATCTGATCACCGAGCATGAAGTCGGCGTGATCGAGTT
>CAZPLV010000152.1:0-4952 GCA_964587295.1 uncultured bacterium | reverse complement strand
CCGCTCCTCGGCATCTTCCTGGCCAAAAGCCTGCAGGGGCCCAAGGCCGGGTCCGCGAGGCCGGGCACGGGCCGCTGGGCCGGGCTTGCCGGCTGGCTGCTGACCAACGGCAGCATCATCGCCATCTTCTTCGTAGAACTCTGGCTGGCCTGGTTGCGCGGCGCGGCCGAGGCCGCCGACAGGCAGGTGCGACTCTCGCTCGGACTGGATGCCGACCTGCCCGCCGCCTACCTGGGCGTGGCACAGTGGGGCGCCGTGGTGCTGGCGCTCGGATTGAGTGCCGTGGTCGTGTTCCTGGGGGTCGCGGCCCGCTACGGTATGCTCAACTCCGCCCGTGGCTTCAGCCAGTTGCGCCATGGTGCCGGGATTGTCAGTCTGGCCGGTGCCCTGCTGGCCGTGCTGGCCACCGGTCTCGTGGACATCTGGACCACTGTGGCCATAGCCCTCGGCAGGTTCGCCCTGAAGCTACAGAAGGGTCTCACCAGGGTCTATTCACTGGTGATGATCGCCGTGGGCCGCGCCGCGCTCAAAGTGCAGAGTGTGCTGGCGCGAACCTGGGCGTTCTTCGCGATCATGTTCGGCCGCGTGGCACTCTTCTTCGCTCGCCTCGGCCGCAGGCGCGGGGGTGCGGCGCTGCTGGTGCTGGCTGCGGGCTCGCCACTCCTTCTTGGCAACGCTGCCCATGCCGCCACCACCTTCGTTGTCCTGCAGGACATGAGCGGCGGCGAGGCCGGTCGTCTGGAGGCAGCAAATCAGCTTGTGCTGAACTGGGCCGATCCTTCGCCGCAGCTGGCGTTGCTGGAACGCGGGGACAGGCTGATCATCATCCCGATACGTGCCCCCGGGCATCTGGACACCGTGTACAGCACGACTTTCAATGCCACTTATGCGGGCAGCCAGCTGGACCGTTACTCCTTCTACGCGGAACTCAGGAACGCACTGCCGGGTCAGGTGGACGACGCCTGGGGCACGGCGGTCAGCGAGGCACTGCGCAGCGCCGCGTTTTACCTGCGCGAGGTGCCGCCGGAGGACGACAAGGTGCTGATCATCTTCGGAAACGGGGAGGACCACAGCCCGGAGCCGATCCAGCCGCATGAGCTGGCGGGAGCGCTTGAAGACGCGGTCGTGATCCGGCTGAACGCGGGAATCGACACCCACGAATACTGGGCTGGAATCTACCAGGCAGCCTTGGTCCGGGAACTGCTGGTGTACGATCAGGCGGCCACAAGGTTGCTGCGGAACGAGGAACTGCTCAGGGCGCTTCAGCGGGCGCTCGAATAGGGAAACAGGAGGACGCATGTCAAAGCACCGCATCTACACGATGAGTGTCGCCAGCGTTTACCCGCACTACATCAACAAGGCGGAGCGCAAGGGCAGGACGAAGGAAGAGGTCGACCAGATCATCGGCTGGCTGACCGGCTACAGCGATGCTGAACTGCGGGCTGTGCTCGACCAGCAGACGGATTTCGAGACGTTCTTCGAGCAGGCGCCGGGAATGAACCCGGCCAGGTCGCAGATAAAGGGTGTGATCTGCGGCGTGCGCATCGAGGAGATTGAGGAGACTACGATGCGCGAGATCCGCTACCTGGACAAGCTGGTGGATGAGTTGGCGCGCGGCAGAAAGATGGAGAAGATTCTCCGGGAGGAGCCCGTGCCGACCTGAGGCGGTTGCAGGCCTGAAAAACGCGTGGCTGTCACTCTGAACCTTGACCAGGGCCCCTGCCAGGCTGTATAGTAGCTAGGTTTGTCCCCTTGGCCCGCAGCGTTGGGTCCAGGGGAAGGTTTGTGTCGCGCCCCCTGAAGCGCGTGCAGAACACCGATACGAATTCAAGGAAGGGTCACGGGATGTGCCACGCACCTGGGGTCCATCGTCAGAAGCGAAAGGGAGTGGAGATTTGCCTACCGTCAACCAACTGCTGCGCAAGGGTCGCAAGACCATCAAGCGCAAGAACAAGGTGCCAGCCCTCAAGGGCAGCCCACAGCGCCGTGGGGTCTGCACCGCAGTCCGCACCCAGACGCCGCGCAAGCCGAACTCGGCACTGCGCAAGATCGCCCGTGTCCGCCTGTCGACCGGGTACGAGGTGACCGCCTACATTCCCGGCGAGAAGCACAACCTTCAGGAGCACTCCTCGGTCCTGATCCGCGGCGGTCGCGTCAAGGATCTTCCCGGAGTTCGCTATCACATCATCCGCGGTGCGCTGGACGCACAGGGAGTCGGAGTCGGCCGTTACGTCCAGCGTAACCAGGGCCGCAGCAAGTACGGCACCAAGAAGCCGAAGGCGAAATAGGACATGGGACGCAGAAGAAGAGCAGAAGTCCGCAAGCTGGAACGTGACCTTGTCTACAACGACACGACGGTCACCGCTTTCATTAACAAGATGATGCGCGACGGTAAGAAGAACCTTGCCAGCCGCATTTTCTACAGCTCCTGCCGCCTCATTCAGGAGCGCAGTGGTCAGGAACCCCTCAAGGTCTTCCGTACGGCCATGGACAATGTCCGCCCCCGCACCGAAGTGCGCAGCCGCCGCGTTGGTGGCTCCACCTATCAGGTGCCGGTTGAGGTGAGCCCCCGCCGGGCTCAGTCGCTGTCACTCCGCTGGCTCGTTGCCGCTTCGGACTCCCGTCCCGAGCGCACTGCCGTGGAACGCGTGGCCGGAGAGCTGCTCGATGCAGCCCAGGGCCGTGGCGGCGCCGTTAAGAAGAAGGACGACGTGGAGCGCATGGCCGAAGCAAACCGTGCCTACGCCCACTACCGCTGGTAATTGAGGCTGCGGTCCACTGAGATACCAAGGACCCTGGGAGACTGATGGCAACTACGACTAAAATTGACCTGCGCAACACGCGAAACATCGGTATTGCCGCTCACATTGATGCCGGCAAGACGACGCTGAGCGAGCGCATTCTCTTCTACACCGGCCGCATCCGCAAAACTGGGGAGACGCACGAAGGTGCCTCCCAGATGGACTGGATGGAGCAGGAGCGCGAGCGCGGCATCACCATCACATCCGCTGTGACTCAGGCCTTCTGGCATGACGTCCGCGTGAACGTGATTGACACCCCCGGACACGTTGACTTCACCATGGAAGTCGAGCGCAGCATGCGCGTACTTGACGCAGCCATTGCCGTCTTCGACTCGAGCCAGGGTGTTGAGCCCCAGTCCGAGACCGTATGGCGCCAGGCCGACAAGTACCACGTGCCCCGCATCGCCTTCGGCAACAAGATGGACAAGACCGGTGCCGACATGAACCTCGTCGTCCGCACCATGAAAGAGCGCCTCGGTGCCAACGCCGTGGCGATTGACTGGCCCATCGGAGCCGAAGACAGCTTCGTTGGCGTAATCGACCTCGTGAAGATGCGCGCGTTCTACTACAAGAACGACCTCGGCACCGAAGTTGAAGAAACTGACATTCCGGCTGAGCTGCAGGCCGTTGCCGACGAAAAGCGCGCCATTCTGGTTGAGGCTCTTTCCGACATCAACGACGACGTCGCAATGCTCTACCTTGAAGGCGAGGAAGTTCCTGAGGATCTGATTCATGACGCGCTCCGCGACGGCGTGATCAACCTCAAGCTTTTCCCGGTCATGTGCGGCTCCGCACTCAAGAACAAAGGCGTTCCGCGCCTGCTTGACGCTGTTGCACGTTACATGCCCAGCCCGCTGGACATCCCTGACATCCAGGGCATCAACCCCGAAAGCGGTGAACCGGAAACCCGTCCGGCCAACGTCGACGCCCCGGTCTCCGCGCTCGCATTCAAGATCATGTCCGACCCGTTCGTGGGCCGCCTGACCTTCGTGCGTGTCTACTCGGGCCGGCTTGTTGCCGGCAGCTACGTTTACAACGCCAGCAAAGGCAAGAAGGAACGTATCGGCCGTCTGCTCAAGATGCACGCCAACTCGCGTGAGGAAGTCGAGTCAATCGGCGCAGGTGACCTCGGTGCCGTAATCGGCCTGAAGGACACCGGTACCGGCGACACGCTCAGCGATTCGGACCACCCGATTCTGCTCGAGTCGATCGACGCGCCCGAGCCCGTCATCACTGTTGCGATTGAACCCGCCACCAAGGCTGACCAGGACAAGCTGTCCAACGGTCTGGCCCGCCTGGCTGAGGAAGACCCGACCTTCCGTGTGGAAACCGACCCGGAAACTGCCCAGACGAAAATCTCGGGCATGGGTGAACTGCACCTGGAAATCATCGTTGACCGCCTTCGCCGTGAGTTCAACGTGAACGCCGGTGTCGGTGCACCACAGGTTGCCTACCGCGAAACCATCACCCGCGCCACGGAAGTCGATGCGAAGTTCGTTCGCCAGACCGGTGGTCGTGGTCAGTATGGTCACGTCAAGATGCGTGCCGCTCCCCGTGACCGTGGTGAGGGAATCGAGTTTGTCAACTCGGTCGTCGGTGGAACCATTCCCCGTGAATTCATTCCGGCCGTCCAGAAGGGCGTCGACGAATCAGTCCAGAACGGACCGCTGCTCGGCTTCCCGATCGTGGACGTCAGCTTCGATCTGTACGAAGGTTCGTACCACGAAGTTGACTCCTCGGAAATGGCCTTCAAGATTGCCGCCTCAATGGCAGTCAAGGAAATCATGGAAAAGGGCGGCCCCGCCGTTCTCGAGCCCGTGATGGCCGTCGAAGTCACCACCCCCGAGCAGTACATGGGTGATGTTATCGGCAGCCTGAACTCCCGCCGTGGCCAGATTCAGGGCATGACTCCGCGCGCCAACGCGCAGATCATCAATGCCAACGTGCCACTGGCCGAGATGTTCGGTTATGCAACTGACCTGCGCAGCATGTCGCAGGGTCGAGCAACCTTCGTTATGCAGCTGGACCACTACGCCCAGGTGCCGAAGAACATTCAGGACGAACTCGTCAAGAAATAAGGATTCGAGGAGAGATTAATTATGGCAAAGGCTGCTTTTGAGCGTACTAAGCCTCATGTGAATGTGGGGACTA
>CAZPLV010000151.1:3606-5049 GCA_964587295.1 uncultured bacterium | reverse complement strand
GAATTGCACGACGAAGGCCATATCGGCGCCTTCGGCGGCTCGAACTGGACTTATGAACGCATCCGCGAGGCCAATGACTACGCGCTGCGCAACAGTCTGCAGCCGTTCACCGTGAGCAGTCCCCAGTTCAGTCTGGCCGATCAGCTGACGGCACCCTGGCCCGGCTGCGTCAGCATTTCCGGCGACGCAAACGAGGCGGCGCGCCACTGGTACGCCGAGTCCGGGATGCTGCTGCTGGTCTGGTCCAGCCTCGCTGGCGGCTTTTTCAGCGGCAGGTTCCCGCTGGCTGCTGAAGCCAGTCCTGAAGATCACCACAGCCTCGGCGTGTACGGATCCGAAAGTAACTTTGCGCGTCTGGAGCGGGCAAAAGAGCTGGCCTTGCGCAGGGGAGTGAGCCCGGCTCAGGTGGCGCTGGCCTTCGTGCTGGCACAGGCATTCGCAACGTCAGCGATTAGTGGCGCCCGCACGGCGCATGAGGTCAGCCAGAACATGGACGCGCTGACACTGTCGCTGTCGGCCACTGAGACGAGCTGGCTGCTCAACGGCTGAAAGTCAGCGTTTACGCAGTTTCCACACCTGTTCACCCGGGAAACGGTGGGCCCACTGCGCCGGCTGACTGAACTGTTTTCCTTCATCGGGAGAGCTGGGGCGTGGCTCCAGGTAGTCCTCGACCTCGAAGCCGACACGGCGGAACAGTTCAAACCAGCGTGAAATCGGCAGGTTGAATTCCACTCCGCCGGGATCAACTTCGGCCTGGGACCAGTCCTGCTGGTGGAGGTCGAAGTACGGATTCACGAGGCGATCGCCGGTCGTGGACCCGTCAGGCGTTGCACACACTGCCTGCAGTGGATGGTGCCCCAGGAAAACGAGGCGGCCGCCGGGTTTGAGTATGCGGTGGGCCTCAGGGATCCAGACATACGGATCGCACCAGATGGCGGCGCCGTACTCGCTTATCGCAAAGTCAAACTGGCCATCCGCGAACGGAGTGGCTTCGGCGTTGCCGTGCAGCAGTTCAACGTCCACCTCGTGTTCGGCCGCCAGGCGCCGGGCGGTGTTCAGCTGCTGTTCCGACAGGTCGATGCCTGTCACCCTGGCTCCACGGCGGGCCATCCAGGCTGACACGTAGCCGGTGCCGCAACCCAGCTCAACCGCGGTCATGCCCTCCATGGATTCCGGCAGCATCTGCAGTTCAGATTCGGGAACTCCCCAGATGCCCCAGGTTGGTTCGCTTTGTGCCCAGGAGCCTTCGCCGGCCTCGACCCAGCGGTCGGCTCCTTCATCCCAGTGACGGCGGTTTTCTGCAATGTGGTGCGGCAGACTGTCTGACTTTGTCATGGCAACCAGTTTATGTGCATTTGTGGGAGGGGTTTCCTGGTGTTCAGCGGCCATAGCGGCGTTCGCGCGCCTGGAAGCTGCGCAGGGCACGCAGGAAATCAACCTTGC
>CAZPLV010000151.1:0-3506 GCA_964587295.1 uncultured bacterium | reverse complement strand
TAGCGGCGTTCGCGCGCCTGGAAGCTGCGCAGGGCACGCAGGAAATCAACCTTGCGGAACTCGGGCCAGAAGGCGTCGCAGAAGTAGTACTCGCTGTAGGCAGTCTGCCACAGCAGGAAACCGGACAGGCGGATTTCCCCGCTGGTTCGGATCACGAAGTCCGGATCAGGCATGCCGGCGGTGTAGAGGTGTTTGCCGATTTCGTCGGCGCTCAGGCAGTCAATCGCGTCCTTGAGTGATGCGCCTTCGGCGTCCTTGTTCTGCAGCAGCGTGCGGACTGCACTGACGATTTCCTCGCGGCCGCCGTAACCAAGCGCCAGGTTCAGGTTCAGCCCGTCGTACCCGGCGGTGGCAGCCTCAATGTTGCGCAGGGCGGTTTTGGCGCGCTCGGGGAAATCCTCGATATCGCCGATGATCCGGACACGAACCTTGTTGCGGTGCAACCGGGGGTCATCAAGCAGCTCGGTTGCCTGCCGGAAAAACAGTTCATGCAGGTGGGCGACCTCGCTGTCAGCGCGACCGCGGTTCTCGGACGAGAAGCCCCAGATGGTCACATGCTGGATGCTGAGCTCCAGGCACCAGTCGAGGAACTCGCGCGCCTTGGCGGCCCCGTAATCATGGCCGGCCTTGATGTCGACCTCGGAGCGGCGCGCAAATCGGCGGTTGCCGTCCATGATCACGCCGATATGCCTGGGAATCGGTGCCTGCTGAAGCTGCCGCAACAGGCCCTGCTCATAGAACCAGTAGGCCGGCCGGGCAATCCGGCTGGCCAGGCTCAGGGCCCGGAGTTTGGCTGACGCAGAGGCGGACACGCCCGTCAAGTGTATCGCAAGGTTACTGAGCCACCGCTGAGAGCATGGTCAGGGAATCAGCTGAACTGGTGGAGTGCCAGCCACGACTGGTATCTTCTCCAGTTTCCTGTCGAATGTGGCCAGTTGTGCCATGTGGGCCCGGGCCAGCACAATCAGGTAGGTGTCCGTGACCATTCCCGATGTGCTCAGCATGTCGGGCAGCCACTGGTGCGCCGTTTCGTCATCATCGGATAGAAGACTGATGCTGTCCGCCACGAAGCGGTGATGCTCGCTTGCCAGCAGTGACCGCAGGCTGTCGCGGACGAGTGCCAGTGGTTGGGTATTTGGATAGCCGGGATGCGCCATGATTCTCAGCACTGCATTCTGGGTTATGGGGCAGGAGAGCCATTGTGCGGACCCGATTGAACTGAACCAGGCGTGCGCCCGATCGTGATGAACGTGATCCGGGTCAAGCAGGGCTATGAGCACATTTACATCGGGCAGCCAGTCAGTCACGGGCTTTCATCCCGCAGGCGATTGACTTCCTTCAATGTGGCTCGCTTGCCCGTGCTGCTGCGCGGCAGCAGTTTGATGCCATTACGCACGTCTGTGCCTGGTGAACGAAGCATCCCTTTGCGGGCGAGACTGGACAGGACTTCACCGATTGTCAGGCCGCCCGCGGCGGCCTGCTCGCGAGCATAGGCCAGGACATCGTCATCAATAGCCAGGGTGGTACGGGTCTGCGTCATGCATCAAGCATCACGCATCAGCCTTTCAGCGTCAAGCGGCTTTGATGCAACTATCTACAATCGGACCCACTCCGGTCGCCGTTCCCTGAACGCCACAATCTTCCTTACACCGAGCCGGTCAAGTTCCGCCCTGGCGGCACCCCAGCCGAAGCCGACCTCACTCACCCGGTGCGAGTCGCTGCCGAAGGTGAGCGGCACGTCCCGCCGGACCAGCCCTGCCAGGATTGCAGGTGAGGGGAACAGCTCATCAGTCTTGCGCAGGCCGGCGGTGTTCATCTCCACGGCAACGCCCAGATCCGCGATACAGTCGAGGGTTTCCTCGATTTCGGCGCCCATGTCCTCGTCGGGCTTCGGCAGCCGCGCCTTGACCGCGTCCATGTGGGCCAGGATGTCGAACAGGCCGGACTGGACCGCCTCACGGGTCAGGCGCCAGTAGTCATGGTGCAGCTGGTTGGCGTCTTCGACCAGGTGGTGGGTGTCGCGCTTGTAGATGTGAACCGGGCCGACGTCATGCACCGAGCCGAGCACGTAATCAAGCGGTGCAGCCGCGAGGGCTTCACGGTACACGTCAGCCGTGCCGGGCAGCCAGTCGGCTTCGGTGCCGATGCGGATGTCCAGCTCGCGCTGCAGTGAATGCCGGACTTCGGCGGCCTCCTGCAGGTACTCCGGCCAGTGCGATCTGGCCATCTGGGTGCCGGGCAGCGGATGGTCTTCAGCATGGGCAAACAGTGGTGCGTGCTCGCTGAAACCGAAAGTGCTGATGCCGGCAGTTATTGCGGCGCGCGCCATTTCCTCGAGTGAATTGTCGGCGTGACCGCAGCGGGTGTGATGGGAATGAAGGTCGATCAAAGCGCTATCAGCATAACGCGGGTCAGCTCCGGTGCAGAATCCGCGAGCCCAGCTGCACCGTTGCGTAACCGCCGTCCGCGGCAGGTTTCTTGTACTGAAGCAGTGTGGTGGAGCCGTTCTGCTCGAAGGTCAGGGCGTTGCCCTGCACCGGGATTGCCACCGTCACGGTCGTGCCGCTGTGCACGGTCAGGCGGCCCGCGTCCAGGGTGACGCGCACCTGCTCGAACTCCTCGCTGCTGAACTCACCGACGTAACTCTGCAGGGTTGCCGGGTCCGGACTGGTCTCTGTGAACCGCTGCGCCGGGGTTTCCAGCGGCAGTCCCAGAGCGCTGTTGAGTCCGGCAAAGGCCAGCCGCGTGGTGGGAGAACCGCTGATGTTCGTCAGTACGACGCAGGTGGTTCTGGTTTCCGGAATCATTGCCAGCAGTGAACCCACGCCTTTGGTTGAGCCGGAGTGGTGAACCACGCGGGGCCGGTCAGGCCCGGTGCTGGCAATCAGTCCGTAACCGTAATGCACGCCCGGGCTGATCTGCACGACCGGTTCACTCATGCGCCGGACCAGCTCAGGCGACAGAACTTCGGTTTCGCTGCTGCCGTTGTGCACCGCTGCGTAGCGGGCAAGATCAGCAACGGAGGAACGCAGGTAGCCGGTGCCGATCAGCGACGGCGCCCAGTAATAGCCGGGCGTCGGCTCGACCCGCTCAAAACCGCCGATGTAGCTATACAGGTTGCTGACGTCAGCCAGTGCATGAAGGTCGTCCAGGGTGAACACGCTGCGGGTCATGCCGAGGGGTTTCAGGATGTTGTCGGTGACGAAGCTGACATAATCCTGCCCGGCTGCCTGCTCGATTACGCCGGTCAGCAGGCCGAATGATTCGTTGGAGTAACTGAAAACGGTGCCCGGATCACCCAGCAGCTGCGGATTGTGGCTGGCGATGGCTGCGGCCAGTTCCTCGAATGTGTCGATTGGCGGCAGGTGATCCTTCATGTCCAGGCCGAGCAGCTCGCGTGACGGGTCGACCGCGATGTCACGCGAGAGGGCATTGCGCCGGAAACCCATTGGCGGCAGTCCACTGGAGTTGCTCATCAGGTGGCGCAGTTCGATTGCGTCAAGTCC
>CAZPLV010000150.1:1647-5107 GCA_964587295.1 uncultured bacterium | reverse complement strand
TCTCGTTCTCGACCATCACGTAGCTGGCCTGGACCAGGTCACGGACGATGCTGTCCACATCCCGTCCGACGTAACCGACTTCGGTGAACTTGGTTGCCTCCACCTTGATGAACGGCGCGCGTGCCATCCGTGCAAGCCGGCGGGCGATTTCGGTTTTGCCGACGCCGGTTGGTCCGATCATCAGGATGTTCTTCGGTGTCACGTCGACCTGCAGCGCCTCGGGCAGCTGCCGGCGCCTGTAATGGTTGCGCAGGGCGACGGCAACGCTGCGCTTGGCCTTCGACTGGCCGATTATGTGCCGGTCAAGCTCTTCAACGATCTGCAGCGGCGTGAGGCTGAAGCCGTCAGCGGCCGGCTGGTGGACGAGTTCGCCCGTCATTCTGTGTCCGTTTCGTCTGAAGGGGAGCCCCCTTCGCCGACGCTGATCAGCGTGGCGCTGCCGCTGGTGTACAGGTCGATTTCTGCGGCGATGAGGAGAGCCTTCTCGGCAATTTCAGTGGCGGGCAGGTCGGTGTTGCGCAGCATCGCCAGGGCGGCTGCCTGTGCGTAGGCGCCACCCGAGCCCACGGCCACCACATTTTCATCCGGTGCGATGACGTCGCCCATGCCAGAGAGGGTGAGTATCTGTGTGTCGTCAGCCACGATCAGCATCGCCTCAAGGTTTCTGAGCACCCGGTCGGTGCGCCATTCCTTGACGGTCTCGACAGCCGCGCGCAGCAGGTTGTCCTTGTAGGAGTTCAGGTGTCCTTCGAATTTGTCAAGCAACGTGAAAGCGTCGGAAACGGTGCCGGCGAAACCGGTCAGGACCTTTCCCTCCGACAGCGCCCGTACCTTCACTGCGCCGCGCTTCACGATGGTGTCACCAAGGGTTATCTGGCCGTCACCAGCAAGGGCGGAAACTCCGTCCCTGTGGACAGCCACGATGGTTGTTCCATGCATCCGGTCCATATGAAAGCACTGTATCAGTTGGTTTGAGCCCAGCGTGTCCTGCCTTTCGC
The DNA here is from genome assembly GCA_964587295.1 of uncultured bacterium. Classification (GTDB taxonomy): domain Bacteria; phylum Deinococcota; class Deinococci; order Deinococcales; family Trueperaceae; genus CALDPK01. The sequence continues at coordinate 4,109 of CAZPLV010000150.1, read as the reverse complement.
GCCCGGACGCTGTAGCATTGGGAAATGCATTTTCAGGAGTTCACCCCAGGAGTAATTGAAGTGGTTGTCGGGCCGATGTTCAGCGGAAAGTCCGAGGAACTCATGCGCCGGGTCAGGCGGGCCACACTCGCAAAGCAGAACGTTCAGGTGTTCAAGGCCGCGATTGATGACCGCTATGACGCGACGGCCATTGCCTCGCATGACGGCGGCCGGCTGGAAGCGGTTGCCGTGGCTGACACGATGGAGCTGGACAGGCTGATCAGTTATGAGTCACAGGTGGTGGCTGTCGACGAGGTGCAGTTCCTTGACGAGCAGATCGTGCCGCTTTCACTGGAACTGGCCGAGAACGGCAAGCGGGTCATCCTCGCCGGCCTGGAGCTGGACTTCCGGGGCATGCCTTTCGGTAAGGTCCCGCAGCTGCTGGCACACGCCGAGTTCGTCACCAAACTGACGGCAATCTGTGGCTGTGGCCGGGCGGCCACCATCACCCAGCGGCTGATTGGCGGTCAGCCGGCGCATTTTGATGATCCCATAATCCAGGTCGGCGCTTCGGAAAGCTACGAGCCGCGCTGCCGCGGCTGCCACCAGGTGATGCAGGGCCCGCGCATGACGCCTCTGTTTGTGGATGCAGCCGCTGTCTGAGCGGTGCTCAGGGAGTGAGCCGGCCTGAGTCCCGGGGGAAGGCGCGGGCGAAACGCACGTTGCCCGTGCCCAGCAGCAGTGCGGTGAGGCGTTCGGCGCCGAGGGCAAAGCCGCCGTGTGGCGGCATGCCGTGCCGGAACACGTTCAGGTAGCTTTCGAATTCCGCCGGGTCCAGTTTGCGCTTGTTCAGTTCATCCACCAGGGTGGCGTACTCGTGGGCACGCTGTCCGCCCGAGGAGATTTCAGTCCCGCGGAAAATCAGGTCCAGGCCGCGGGTCAGGCCATTGTCCAGCGGGTAGGCATAAAACGGCCTGGCTGCCTGGGGATAGTGTGTCACGAACACGAAATCGCTGCCGTGTTCCTCAAGCGCCCAGCGGCCGATGAGGCGTTCAGCCTCCGGGTCAAGGTCCTTGCCGCCTGATTCATGACCGTAGCGTTCCTTTACGAGCTCACGTGCCTCGAGCAACGGGATGCGCGGGAACGGTTCAGCGGTCAGTGCGGGGCTCGCACCGAGCAGGTCGAACTCCGGCCCGCAGCGCTCGCTGACGCTGTCCATGATGGTACGCAGCAGCTGCTCCTGCAGATCCATCACTTCCGAGTCATCCCGGATGAAGGCGAATTCCACGTCCAGCGACAGGTACTCGGACAGGTGCCGGGTCGTGTGGGAGAGTTCTGCGCGGTAAACCGGCGCGGTTTCGTAGACGCGTTCGAATACGGCGGCCATGATCTGTTTGTACAGTTGGGGTGACTGCGCCAGGTAGGCCTTGCGGCCGTAATAGTCGACCTCAAACATGTTGGCGCCACCCTCGGCGCCGGCCTCAACCAGTTTGGGTGTGAAAATCTCGGTGAAACCGGCGTCGTCCAGGAAGCCGCGGAATGCGCGGACCAGTTCCGCCTGCACCTTGAGCGTTGCACGGGCCTTCAGGCCCCGCACGGTGACTGCCCGGTGCGTCAGAAGTGTTTCAGGATTGGCGTGCCACTCTTCCTTGCTGATTTCCACGGGTGGCGGAATGGTTGCTTCAGACACGACTTCAAGTGAGGTTGCCTGCAGTTCCAGGCCGCCAGGTGCCTTGGGGCTGCTGACGACCTTGCCGCTTACCCGCACGGCACTTTCGTGCAGGGGCAGCTCTGTGCCCTGGAACACGCACTGCACCACACCACCGCTGTCGCGCAGCAGCAGGAAACGGATGCCACCCAGATTGCGCCGGTTGTGCACCCAACCCTGCAGGGTGACGATCTGGTCAAGATGACCGGGCAACTGGCGGCTGGAAATGATCTGAGCGTCCATAAGTCAGTGATTATTGCAGGTGAGGGCCTCAAGCATGAGGATGTGGGCCTGATCCTTTGGCCGGTTCAGGCGCCGCTTGAAGGCCAGGATGTCCTCCGGCGCGGCCACCAGCAGTCCGTCAATTACAGTGGCACGGTCGAACAGGGGTCCGAGCGGCTCGCCCAGCCAGCCGCTGAACACTTCGATTCCCGGCTGTGGTTCGATTCTCTGGTCCAGCGTTGCCGGCTGCGGCTGTCCGAGCGTCAGGGCATGCTGCCAGCCGGCTTCATTCGCGGAAATGTCTATGTCTGAAGCCGTGCCCACGAGTCCATGCAGAACCATGGCTGCACCGGCGTGAACCAGGGCCGTCCCGGGAGCAAAACCAAGTCCATGGACAGCCCGCCTGATCGCTTCGGCATCAAACCTCATCGGCGGGCACCATGACCAGCACCGTACCTGATTCGACGGTTACCCGGCAGTCCGTGACCACCACGTTGCTGATGCCCAGGCCGGTACCGAATGGGAGTTCGGCGCCGGTCAGCTCGTAGCGGGC
>CAZPLV010000150.1:0-1547 GCA_964587295.1 uncultured bacterium | reverse complement strand
TGATGCCCAGGCCGGTACCGAATGGGAGTTCGGCGCCGGTCAGCTCGTAGCGGGCACCGCGGATACTGAGCAGACAGTTATTCCTTGCCGCCACGACGCTGAAAGCCGTGCCGGGCGGGCAGGGGAGCAGCAGTTCATCCCCGGTGCTGAGCGGCCAGGCAAGCGTACCCGCCCCCGTGAGGCAGAGCCGGACCTGTCCCTGTTCCTGCCAGCGTGCTGCCAGCAGCAGATTGGCGAGCGTGTGGTCCTGGCGCGCACCGAGGGCGCCCGCGACCAGCACCTCGGTCGCTCCACGGGCGAGCGCAGCTTCCAGTGCCAGTTCCAGGTCCGTCAGTGACTTGTCACTCGGGAAGGTCAGCCGTTCAACCTGACCTGCCTGCTCCAGCTCCGCGGGCGTGACCGAGTCCAGGTCGCCGACCAGAAGGTCCGGTTTCAGTCCTGCGGCCTGCATGTGCTTCAGGCCGCCATCCACGGCAACGAGCAGTTGCGCTTCGCGGCAGCGTGCCAGAAGCCAGTCGCTGGTCGTCAGTTCGCCGGCGGCGAACAGCACTGCTCTCATTCCTGGGCCAGCCTTACCCAGGCGCTGTCGGGAAGGTCGAGTCCGACCCGGTCGTCCGGTTGTGGCAGCCCTGGCAGCTCGCGCGTATGGCCGCGCCAGTGGAGTGGCAGCGGCCAGCCGTCGGGCAGCAACTCGAGTTCCAGGCTGCTTCCGCGCGGCAACACGCGGGTGACAGCGGCGCTCAGCTTTCCGGCTCCTTCAGCCCTGATCCGCACCTGGCCGTCATCAAGCAGCAACGGGCCCGGGCCGACCGGCGAATCTGTTTCAAAAACGTTGCGGTAACCGAGGAAACGCGCCACCCAGGCATTCCGGGGATGCAGATACACGTGCTCGGCCGGTCCGTACTGCACCAGCTGTCCGTCGCGCAATACGCCGACGAAATCAGCCAGCCGGAATGCCTCAACCTGGTCATGCGTCACGTGCACGGCTGTGACGCCACTCAGACTGAGAAGCTGAGCCAGGCTTGCGGTGAGTGTTTCCCGCAGGCTGGCGTCCAGATTGGACAGCGGTTCGTCCAGCAGCAGCAGCTGAGGTTGCGGCGCGAGCGCTCTCGCGAGGGCCACGCGCTGCTGCTGGCCGCCGGAGAGCTGCTGGATGCGCCGGCTTCCGAGACCCTTAAGGTCCGTCAGTTCCAGTAGTTCCGCCACGCGGGCTGCGCGCCGCTCTGCGGGCCAGCGCCGTTCCACGAGTCCGAAGGCTATGTTCGCTTCAACGTTCAGGTGGGGGAACAGCGCGTAATCCTGGAAGACAACCCCGAAATTGCGCTGCTGCGCGGGTACTCCCCTGAGTTCACGGCCGTCCAGGCTGATGCTGCCCGCATCCGGCTGTTCCAGGCCCGCAAGCAGGCGCAGCAGGGTGCTCTTGCCGGAACCGCTCGGCCCGAGCAATCCAAGAATGCCCTGTGCCGGGAGTTCCAGGCTCACATTTTCCAGGGCCCGGGTCCGGCCGTAACGCCGGCTCAGCTCATGAATCAGCAGCGCCACGCTGG